>JAAXOC010000118.1 GCA_014237145.1 ANME-2 cluster archaeon | reverse complement strand
ACTGCTGCCCGATAAGGGTTATGGAATGCGTGAGCGGTATGAGGGGAAACTTTCACGTACCGTTCTTAGAGGGCTTGGGGCCGGCAACGGCCTCCGGCTACTTGACCCAATACCTCGTTCACAGTCAACCGGATCGCTTTCCAGGCAGGGTAGAAACTGGCAATGGCCGAGAAGACCAACACGATGGCCAGCCATAGAATGACCCCTGTCAGCGAAAAACACGGATACAGGGGGGGTCTATAAGGACCCTCCCCGAGATGTTGCCCAGGATGATGCCCAGTGAATTACCCAAAAAATGCACCTTCCTGATACCCAGATGCCGCAGTAGGGGCTGCTGATTGGGTTGCAGTGATGAGAAGGTGGATTCAGTTGGGTGTGTGGGTTGTAATGTTTTGGCGGGGGGAGGAATGGATGTAGGTTAATGCTGGTTTATAGAGACTTGTGGGTTGGGGTGATTGCTATATTGAAACGAGTTTATAATTAGCCTGCTTCGCATCATACTTTTACATACCCAAACATCTCACCGACACATTTCTCGAACTCCTTAAACGCAGGCATATCACGAATCCCCTCATCCCCATTACCAAAAGCATCCAACATAGATATGTAATACCATGCAACCGAGTCCTTTGAGGCATTGAAGATATCCCACACACCATCCCCCAGCCTATCATAATCCCTGATGATGTCCCGTATATTGGCCAATTTGTCGGCACAGGAGAGCAGCTTCATGTTCCGGTCTGCATTTTTGATAAAGTCGATGGTATGTGCCTTGCGCTCAGGCCAGGTCTTACTTTTGCCCCCCTCCGCATTTATCAGTTCTTCCGGCTCGGAAGCCCCATCTACCAGGGCCGCCACCTCATCACCGAACTCATCTCTGATATCGGACAGTGTGTAATCCCCATCTTCTACAACATCATGCAGCAATCCCGCAATAACCACGTGGTTGGGGGCATTATTCTTCATGAGGGGGAGGCAACATCCAGAGGATGGACGATATAGGGTATGGTTGAACTTTTCCGGTGGGTGTTTTTATTAGCAAAATCATCGCATATCAATCTCCCCCGCCAATTTTTCTACATACTCAGCAATTTCTCCATATTTCTTATATTGAGGATTCAATTTCATCAAAGATTTCAATCCGATATGCTTCTGACCCCCCACTTCATCATCTAATACAGATGTCGACAGAATGTAAAAATCCCATTGATCCATATCCAGCGGATCTATTGTATCCTGTATTTTATGGTTCAATAAACAGAAAATATAGATATCTGCCTGCCTTTTTAATTCAGAATCCTGCTGATTTGTCTGCTCGTTCCACCCTATGGTCTTAGCAATCCCAAATGTAATGTTCGATAATTCTTTTTGGTACCAGGATTGAATATAAGCTGATGATTTCACCTCGATCTTGATTCCATTGGGAAGCAGCAAATCGTATGCATCCCATGGAGAACGTATGTTATCGGTGATACCCAATGACTGGGCTACAATGAATTCAGCTAGTATACCCCTAATGGTATTATTCACCAGATCGGATTTGGACCACTGCCAGAAGTCCAGCAGTGAAAAACTCTTTTCATTACTGTTATAATAGAATTTCTCTAATCCCGTTTTTCTTGTTTTCTTTATCGGGGCAAATCCTATCTCTTGCATCCATTCAATCAGAAAATCAGGGGTTTCACAAATAGCATAAGGACGAATGTAATTGTCAGATAATGGTCTCTGGGAACTTCGCAACTTAAGGCTGCTGAGAGGCTTGGTTTCGTCTATTTCATTGAGATCAGAGAAAGAATATGTGGTTACGGAATCCCCAATCTCGATTGATTCCAGGAATGCAAAATAGATCAGGCCAGAATCTTCTTCTGCTGCACTGAAAAAAATGGGCATCTTCTTTTTCTCTTCCCTTGCTTGTTGAAAAAGAGCATGACCAGTTCTCCAGATTTTCTTCTCAATGAATTTACCTGCGCCATCTCTCAGAGAAATATATTGAAGATTATCACTCTTTCGCATTGTGTAGATGCAAAATTCTGAAATTGTATCTTTTTCATTCATACTTTGATAATTTCCGTGCGACATTTATAATAATTTCTATTTTTACCGTATTTGATATTTGCCAGACCCCACACTACATGGATGTGCGGAGAATATCGTGAAGGGCACCCGGGCAGAGTGAAAGCAATTAAGACTAATTCGATTTTAAGTTACCTTGAATTAACTAGTTTCAAGATTGATACCATTCCAATAAATATTACCAGATACTCCCCTTCACGTGTAAATTGGACCAAATTTTCAGGTCCTTCATGAGAAGGAATAGTTTCAAAGTAAAGTATACGGATGAAAATTATGTTACATTTTCTAATGGAACAAAATTTAAAATAGTTAATGTACGTTCACCATAAATAAATCAAAGAATGAAAGATAAGGGATATACGGGGCGATAATGAGCACAAAAAAAGACAAAGAAGAAAACCAGACCTATGTGAGTTTAGATGCCGAACAGACTCAGGCCATCCAGAACCTTGACGGGCCAATGCTCATCCTCGCATCCGCAGGCACAGGCAAAACCAGAACACTCATGGCAAAGGTCGCAGCATTACTCGACAACTCTGTTCCTACCAATGAGATAATGCTTGTTACATTCACCAACAAGGCAGCAAACGAAATGAAATCACGTCTTATTGCCATGGGACACGATATCCGTGATATGTGGATCGGAACATTTCACAACATATGCAACCGCATCCTTCGGGAAAACTATTCTAAGATTCCGGGTATCAATTCCAAATACACGATAATTATGCCAGATGATTGCCTGAAACATATAAAGCTCATCATAAAAGGCATGGGACTCGAAGATATCAATCTAAAACCCGCTGATGCCTCCGAGATAATCTCCTTTGCAAGAAATGCTATGCAGTATGATCCTGCACATAAATTCCTTGATAACATCGAATATTCAATAGCTGACGTGATAGAATATAAATTCCCCAAACATCAAGAATACATCAAGCTGATACAGAAGATACATAGCAAGTATCATGCAATGAAACTGGGCAATAACGTTATTGATTTCGATGATATGCTGGTATATGCACTATACATCTTATACACAGATGAAGCTGTGCGGCAAAAGTACGAACGGCAATTCGAATATATCCTCGTTGACGAATATCAGGACACCAATAATGTCCAGGCAGCATTGATAAGACAGCTTCGAAAGCACAATGCAAACATAACAGCGGTTGGTGATGAAGCACAGGCAATATACGAATGGCGAGCTGCCACACCTGGACATATCCTCGGATTTCCATACGCGTTTGAAGGAACAAGGACAGTAATCCTGACACAGAATTATCGTTCAACCCCACAAATAATCAATGCTGCAATCGCATCAATTAACCATAATACTATCCGGCTTGAAGAAAAACAGATGAATGCGACTCTGAATGATGGCGAATTGCCGACGGTTTCCCTACACACAAATACCTATGATGAACTTGAATATATCGCAGATCAGATATATGGTCATATTCAAAACGGCATCACACCTAACAAGATAGCGGTACTTGCCAGAACATTGCAGATGAACAGGGTAGGCATACACCATGTCCTTGGAATGCGGCTACTCTCATACGGGATACAGTACGTGGTATTCGGCGGAAAGGACCTGTTCGATAAGAAGCATATCCGTGACTTCATTGCGTTTTTGGAACTCATCTACAATCCACAGAACATGATCGCATGGGAACGTATTCTTGGTATACTGCCAGGAATCGGCCCTAAAAGTGTCAAGAACACAATATTGCATCTTCAAAATGAACTGGGAAAATCCATCACTGAAATAAAACTCAAAGGTATAAAAGCGAAAGCATCCATTGAACTATTGAATAATGTATTGACCGAAGCCCGTACACGGGCTCAACAACCCAAAGTATCCATGATGGACTTTTTGGAACCATTTTTAGAGCTATACGCATTATCATCCTCAGCAAAAGATGACGATTTTGCAGTGCGGGTAAAGGAACTTGAAGAGACCATCCAAGAACTGAACGACATGCCGATAGATGAGTTCTTACATGAAGTCCAGCTCAAAGGAAAAAGTAAGGCGAATAAAGCAAACGTGCCTGATGACCATGTTATCATATCCACGATACATCAGGCCAAGGGCCTTGAGTGGGATGTTGTCCATATCGCCGGGTGCAATGAAAATATTCTGCCACATTATCGTTCAATCATAGAAGAAAACGTGGTAGTAGATCTGGTGGAACGCGAGAACAAAGACGAATCTGAGATTATGATTGGCAACAATCCAATCGAAGAAGAACGCCGACTCTTCTACGTGGCCGTTACCCGTGCAAAGAAGGTACTTAATCTAACAATGAGCGAATCGACTCCACTGGGTGATCCATTATCTCCCAGCAGGTTTATCATGGAAGTCCATGAGACAGACCCAAATGCATTCGAATTCGATTCAATTGATTTCTTCTCTATGTGATACATATCCTCCATTGGCTCAACCATGAGGATTGTGTAAATCCAGCAAAAATCTCGCCTGCTGCCACAGGTGCAGGGTAATCCCGATACAGAACACCAGGACCGCCACCATCACTATCCATCGTCTCATCGTACCACCTCTGTCATTCATTTGGTGCGACAAGAAGTTATATCATGAATTGCAGTAATGCCACCCTTTCCATTTAGGGTGACCTTATTGTGGCATGCAACTACAGTAATGAGGTTGTGTGAAGCCCACAAGACAATGTGGAAACCTCCAAAAACCTAATTTGGACAATTTGCTAAGGTAAAAATGCTATGAAGAGTGTAATGCGAACCGTTGTAAGAGTCGTAACGCAGGACAAGTGAAAGTAGGATGTTACACTTGAACCAAAATGGTATGGAATCAGACTATAATGACTCGGATGATGTTATAGGAAATGGACATATGATTCTCGGCTTACAGATGGCTTCTAAGGCATTTAGAAATTATTCAAGGTATGGAACTTGGTAAGCCCTATGCACTCCCAGTATTTGGGTAGGAACCCCGTGAGGAGGGACGATGGTGCAGAGGGTAGAGGAAATGGTAAAAAGCAAATGACAATTTGTAATGAGTTGTATAGAGGTTCAAGATTTGCCTTAACCGAAAGGGTGCTGACTTACCAATGGTGTTCCATTGTATGAATAGAGGCAAACCCACGAATGTGAGATACTCAACGACGCTGAAAAGCGAGAGACTTACAGACGCTTAATGCGTTAGTAGGCTGCAGACTGGAATTATAAAAGCAATTATCGAAATGATGACTGCTGCCCGATAAGGGTTATGGAATGCGTGAGCGGTATGAGGGGAAACTTTCACGTACCGTTCTTAGAGGGCTTGGGGCCGGCAACGGCCTCCGGCT
>JAAXOC010000117.1 GCA_014237145.1 ANME-2 cluster archaeon | reverse complement strand
ATCCCAATTCATCCAATACCAAAAGATCGATCCTTCCTAATTTGGATAACTCCCGACCAAGATAGCCCATTAATTTTGCTTTTGCCAGATCATCTACAAGTTCCTGGGCAGTATAGAACATGACCCGTTTTCTTTTCTCACAAGCTTTTATCGCCAAGCCAATCGATAGGTGCGATTTGCCAATACCAGGTGGCCCGACAAATATTATGTTGATCGCATTATCAAGATATTCCAACGTATTAAGGTTCCTTATGAGTTTCTCATTTAGTTCTGGCTGGCATGTAAAATCGTATCCGTCAATTGTTTTTATACAAGGAAAACCAGCTCGACGTATTCTCTGGTTAACTGAGCGTTCAATCATACCTTGATATTCTTTTTCAATGAGATTGGACAAATACTCTGTATAATCGAGTTTTTTTTCCGCTGCTATTTTAGCTTCTTCTTTATAGATCTCAGGGATATGCTTTAGTTTCAATTCTTCAAAATAGTGCTCAAGATCATCCATTCATATCTCCCCCCTGATCTTTCTACAAAGTTTTCAGTACAATATGAATCTAAACTACGAATTACACCAGGTGGACTCAGGATCGACAGATCATTTACCTGATCCAGTTTGGGAATGAAAACAGGTTCAGAATTTTGATGTAAGAGATCAACAAACAGATCGCCCCGGTAAACGTTGTATTTATCACATAACTGGATCACATTCTTGATATCCCCCTTGTTGAAGTGTTTGGCTGCTTCAACAATTAGTGTAAGATGCCGTGATGGATTGATCCGTTTCTGTGCTTTGAGTTTCTTTAAAAAATCTTCCTGTCCTGGGACAATTGTTAAGAATTGTTGTGATAAGAAGTTCCATGTTCCTTTAGTCCCCCTGTATCCTTGAAAGTGCTCCTGATTCATGAAGATCTTGCCTTTCTCAGTTCTTTCCAGGGTATGTTTTGCTATTAGTTTGTTCGATTGGGAATAGACTTCTATATATCTGCCCTGACTAATTCGTATCCAGACATCTCTACCTGCAAAGATATGAGGTACACTGTATCTGTTTCCACCAACTGAAATTAAACAATCAGAACTAACTTTGCGGAATTCTTCCAAAATACCAATGAATCTGTTTTTTGGTAATGGAGAAAGCACCGCCATTTCTTCGGGATTGAACAATTCAATGGGTTTTTTCTTTGTTGTTGTGTGGATACGATGATTTACCTGTGTTTCAAAGTCTAGGAGTTTCAAAGAGAAGTCATCGAAGGATTCAAACTCATTATCGGCAATAAAGTGGTTTTCAAGGTATAAAAATGGATTTTCTACCTTTCCTTTGGACCAGGGGTGGCGAACCTCTGAACGGGATGGTTGGAAACCATAATGGTTGGCAAATCTAATATATCTTGGATTCCACTCCTTTTTTTTTGCATCATATAGTGTTGTATGATTATCAGTCTGAATCCTTTCAGGAACTCCTCCTATTCTGCTCAAACCTTCTTCCAATGCTTCAAACACAGATGATTGTGTCTGGGATAGAGAATACATGTATGTTCTATATCGACTGCACCCCAAAATTAAACAGAATACTTGGATCGTGACCTGTTTGCCTTCAATCATTACGGTGTATGGCGACCAATCGAATTGTCCTTGTTCTCCTGGCTTTGTTTCATATCGCATATAGGCCCGTGTAAATTCGGTCTTATACTGTTGAATGTACCTATAAAACGCCGAACTTGAAACTTTACAGCCCTTTGATTGCAGATCATTAAGAACTCGACTTCTTTTCAGTTTCTTAACAAAGTATTGCTCAGTGATATATTCCTGAAATGGTTGTAGTTCTGGATTTATATACGGCTTTCTTTTATACGCTGGTGGATCTTCTGATCGCAGCGCGTTCCTTACGGCGTTTCTCGATAAATTGAGTTGTTTTGCAATTGTTCTTGTTCCCATTTTGGGATTCCGCTTCTTTAAGTTCCTTATTGTTATCCAATCTTCCATTGAGATCACCCAAAACCTCCTGCAATAAAACAGGGGGATTTTTGTATATAGGGTGGGTCAATTTTAAGTGGGAATTTTCACCACGGATACCCATGCATCCATGAGGCACCTCTAAAGCGACCACCAGCCCCCACATCACAAGGGCAAGTGGAGCTGGGGGGCATATGGGTGGAGTGAAGGCGAGAAGTGGGCGGGCAGAATTAATGCAAAGCCTGGTCAAAATCTTTCAGTGTAACAATCCCATTTTTCACAATTTGCTTTATTGGAAATGTATCTATGGGAAAATTAGTCTCCCATTTCTTTGCAAATGCCGCCAAATCTCTTGCTTCGATAACGCAGATAGGAGCATCTAGTGGAGAATTTACTGCTTCAATTTTATTCATGATATTATCTGAAAAACTATGAGAGATTATAATATACCCCTTAAAGTTCTCTTTATCTTTTGTTTTTGAAATCTTTTCAATATAATTTCTAATTTGCAATCGATGGGCGATTGGCATTTTATATGGGGGATTCAACACCGTTTTGCATTCATAGAAGAAAAGATTTCCTTCATCGTCTTTGATTATACCGTCAGGGTCTTCTTTTCCAAATCTCTGTGTTTTTATTTCTAACTTAAAAACATTCTTGAAGAGATACTTTGTCACTCTTTCAAAGTCAAGGGCAATTGATGCTGTACTTATTACTTCTGAATTATCAGCTTGTGGATAAATCCTAGCATCTTGGCAACTCAGTTCAATGTAATAATTGGCTAATTCTTTTGTAGGCAATTTACTTTCTTTGATTATTAGGTCTGAATAATATCTAATCAGATCATTAATTAGATTGGTTTTTGTACCACTTACCTGCAACTCCAATTTTCGTGATGTGGATTTGATATCATCCAATTTGGTGACATTCAGAATAGTTATTTCATTATATTGACAGTTTGCCAAACGATAAATTAAAATATCTTTTTGCCCCGATTTTAATAGATTTAATTTTCCAAGTACATTGCTTAACTGTTGGGTCGTCAAGTTAGAAAATAAATCAATTCTCTTTTCTTCAGATAATTTTTTATCTTCAATGTCTAAGTCAATAATTTTCACAGGTGGTATTGTTACAATATCTCTACTATTTTTGAAATGGTCTATAATTTTTAAAATTTTTTCTTCTTTTTTTCCAGATTGTGATATGTCGATTCTTTTCAAATAGGAAGATAATTGAGACGAAGGAAGAGAATATTATATTTCACTTGGTTTTATTTCTTCCAAAATAATTCGATTTACTTTATTTTCGTGATTTCCTGAAATGGGTAGATTGAAATTCTTTAATATTTATGAAAGTTCAAAGTTATCAAATTTGTCCACTAATCTTATGAATTGATCATGTTCAAGTTCGATTCCCCATAGCTCTTTTAAACTATCCACAGTCTCATCTGATAAAATAAAATAATCATCATTGTCCAGTTTATATACTAAAATTATGCCTTCTCTTGAGAGATATTCTAATTCATATCTATACATTTCGTCATCAAAAAATAACCTTTTAATTTGTGGATGTGCCATCATATACTGGTGTTCTTTCTTTGAAATACTCAATTCATTTCTAAGTACTCTCAATATGTTTGCCTCAGCAGGCAATAAATCTCCTTCATAATCCCAAGCTGCATTTAATACAGCTGTGTATAAACGGTATTTTTTATTTGGATCCTCAAGGTTAATCTCGTTAGAATTTTTCTGATATTCAGCAATTTTTTTGGTGACTAATAGTTTTAAATCTTCAATTTTGACGCGATGATCCGGTGCATCAAATAATACTTCAAGAATGGTATGATTAGGAGGTTTTCTAAATTCAACATTATTTCTTATGCTTTCATAATTTCCCAGGACTTTGCTAAGATCTATCAATATCTTTTCAGAATCTATGCCGACTATTTCCGATGTTTTCCCTTTGGCTAATCTTCTTAAATCACTTTTTTTATAATGTTTTAGTATTTCATAATTTTTCATTAAATGCCCTTCCTTCATTTTAGTAGAAAAAAATTCAAATATTTCCCATAATCAAACAATGATTTTCATAATGATTACATAAACGACTCTATTTTAATTTATCCCAAGTTTGACACGTTTCACTTTTTTCTTTTCGAGAATGTATTCTGATTTGTCAGGAAAAAGCATGAAAAAAAGAATTATGGACATAAAAAATGAAGATTACAAATCAGCAATAAATCAAAGTGTCAAACTTGGGATTCAAGATAGCTGGCATGGTAGCTATGAAGTAGCTCCAACCGATCTGAGTACCTGGGCGAGGGGGCTCCGACCGGATCTTTCGCGGTGGTAGCCGTGTCAACTACGTCAAGTTCTGCGGTTAGCGGACTGCTTCAGCATCGTCTCTGGCCTACGCTACTACTTCCTGGGCTTTCGCCTTTTGCAGGAGTTGTAGCCCCTTACTATTTTATCCCTTACGTTTACGCTGCGTGAGCAGCGTTTACCACTGGTGGCGAAGCACCAAAGCCTATGCGTGCGGCAAGCCGCACAGGACGGGTGCAAATCCGCCGACAATCCTACCCGCGAGGGCAAAACGCACTAAAAAGATTGGGAAAGAATGCATAATGTCGAAAATATTTGCACTGAAATATGAATAAAAGTAAGAAAGTTCCCCTGAATCGGTCATATCAAATTTCCTGGCAGATAAAGAGAAACTTCAGTAGTAAAGCAAATTCTATAAACGAGACCGTCACATTACATGTTGGTATTATCAAACTAACCGCAGACGAACGCCGATAAACGCGGATACGCTACCTGAAAATCTGTGTTCATCTGTGTTTATCTGTGGTTTAATTAAATTCACCAACACGAATTGTAACGGTCTCCTATAAACGCAAATCATTTAACCAAAGATTCAAATATTTACCAACAATTCCTACAAAGAGACATATTATGACACTTGATGAGGCTAAGATAAAAGAGATCTCTGATATAATCGTAAAAAAGGTTCGTCCAAAAAAGATATACCTCTTCGGTTCCCATGCAAAAGGAACAGCCAGACCGGAAAGTGACCTTGACCTGCTAATCATTGCAGATATGCCAGGTCCAAAAAACAAGCGGAGTCTTGCAGTCCGGCGTCTTTTCCCGAACAGGGATTTCTCTCTCGATGTTTTTGTTTATCATGAAGATGAATATAATGAAGAAGTTGGCATTGCCAATACGCTTGCTACCACAGTAGCGAGGGAGGGGAAGATCATTTATGCCGGATAAGACAAAATGGGTGAATGAATGGAAACAAAAGGCTGAAAATGATCTAAGGACAGCAGAAATCGTTTTATCAACTGAGAATCCTCCCACTGATGCGATATGTTTTCATGCGCAGCAGTGTGCTGAAAAATACTTATAAAGTTATCTTACCTCCAAAGATGTTACTGTTGAGAAAACCCATGACCTCACAAGAATCAATAATATCTGTATTGAAATGGACCCTGATTTTGAGGAACTTTCAGATAATGCTGAACTTCTATCCGGATATGCCGTTGAGATCAGGTACCCAGGTGATTTTATTGAGTGCCTGATAGAGGAGGCGGAAGAAGCAGTTAAAATGGCTAAAGCGTTCAAGTATTTTCTACTGCGAAAACTGGATACGTGAGTACCTGACATAGTGGAGGAGGCTCCCTCCGGGTATTTCAGGGCTGTGGCTGGTTTTTCTTTACCAAGGTCACAATTTGCGACTACTGTCTCAACAACATATTTTTTAGACAAAATTATAAACCGATTAAATGAATTGTAAATCATTGTGAAAAATTGTTCAAGCTTAATTTATGTCCGATAAATAAATCCATTTCCGGGATTGCCATTTCATTTAAATCCTTGACCCCACGATTTGTAGTAGTTTCAATTCATACCATCAAGGTTAGAATAATTCAATATCCCTCCCTTCACGCAAAACATTTTCGATGAAATTATTCCCCTCCTTTAACATATTTTGAATTTCATCTGTGGTATATCCAATTGGCTCTATTCGTTTAGTTTTTAAAAAATAAAGTTCGGCCTGTCTGTTAAACCAGTCATCTGGAAACTCGTCAGATATCAGTAAAAGATCAATATCACTATGAGGATAAAAATCACCCCTGCTCATTGATCCAAACAATATAACCCTCTTTAATTTAAAATTTTGATTTACCCTTTTGCAATATGCGATTACCTGCCCGATTATTGAATCTGTTTCCTCACCCATTCAAGTATCCTCCCAGCATTTTCCAGACACTGTGCACTTCGCTGGTTATCGTAGTATTTATACGGTGCTTGAGTGCCGCTAATTGCATCAGGATAGCGAGTCTCAATATAATGCGGATCAAGCTCACTTGCACAATGTCTCAAAGCAATAAATTCCTTATTTTCAATCGACAACGTCTCATTTAATTCATCCAGCAAATCGACAGTACTATGTGTCCATGGATAATCAATACCATTTAAGAGGAATAAAGATTTAATGGATTTTTCTGCCACCTGCTGGCAGCAGTTACATACCCAATTAAATCTCCCGAGCTTATGAAGTTCATTACAAGTATCAAAATCATATATTGCTTCATCAAGCCATGCATCAGTCCTTTTTCTGCGTTTATCAATTGTCATGTAGTCGTTCTCAATTGAACATCTAAAATACATTCATCCGAGCATTTCAATATTTAATAATTTCTATTCCTTCTTACCTGCCTGATCCATTTTTTGCTCAAAGATCAATGCCTGCTTGAGGGTACCTGCAACCACTTCTTTATGTTGTAGGTCAAATACGCTTCTCTTTTGTTTTGATATGACCAATGTCTCATCTTTTACTCCAATAATTAATTTATCGTGTGGGTGGATGCCTATTTTTTCACATATCTTATAAGGCAGGGCTATGTTACCTTTTTCATCCACATCAACAATTTCCACATCAGAATTCATATAAAAGGTAATATGAGAGATTCGTATATAATAATCACTGAACAGTATCCATATAATTTTTAAATGATGGTAGGAATAGATTCAGGATAGTTGGCACAGTATCTATGAAGTGGCACCAACTGACGTGAGTACCTGGCAGAGTGGGGGAGGTTCCCTCCGAATTTTTCAGGGCTGTGGCTGGTTCTTCTTTGCCAGGGTCAGCGATTCGCGACTACTTCTTCCCGCTCACCATATACACCACAGCCCCTACCGCCATCAATCCCCAGTAACTTATGGCCCGGTCCAGTATGGCAATCCCCGCCGCCACGCCCGCATCCACCCCAACCAGCACGAACACACCCACAATGGCGAACTCCACTGCACCCAGGCCGCTGGGTGTGATGGGAAGTGCAGATACCAGGGCTGCCGACAGCGCAACAAACACAATCAGGGACAGGCCGATGTGGATATTATGCAGCGGGGACAGCGATTCCACCACAAAGTACAATCTGGCGGCTTCCATACTCCAGATAAGTATGGTATACAGGATTATCAGCACAACAGAACTCCTGCCTGCTGATTCATGCAACCCTTCGGCAAACTGTGTGAACATTGGCTGTATCTTTGACGGCAGTTTGCGGGCAATAGTAGTCTTTCCTGAAGAAAAGGCTAACACTACCGATATCAACAGTACCAGGATTGCAAATCCAAGGGCCAGCGATACCCTGATCGCCTGTGGAATATCAGTCCCGAATACCATGATGCTGGACACTCCCATCAGGATGACCAGCACCAGTACATCATAGATGCGTTCCACATACACGGTCCCAAAACTCTTTGAGATGGACACGTTCCATGCTTTCTTTGCAAGGTATCCGCGATACACATCCCCCATCTTGGCAGGGACCAGGGTATTGGCGAACCAGGACAGCAGGAATATCTCGCTGGCATCCTTCAGTCCCGCCCTGACACTGATATTATTAAGCAGCAATCTCCACCGCTCGCCTCTTATGGGTAGCGAACCGAAATACATGAGTGCAGCCGCTGCAATATAGCCAGGGCGGGCGTCCCCGATGACCTCCAGTATCCTGTCAAACTCTATCCTTGAGAACAGGAAATAAAGCACCACTGCCGCCACAGCGAATGAAATGATGGTCCTTGGCTCGGTAAGCCTGCTAACAGGTGAGACTGGTTTTTCATCCTCGATCAACAGGTCTCACCACTTGGTAAATATGAACATTCGGATTAAAGTAGACCAGCCTGAACCGATCCTCGTTGTTCATGAAGACCTTCCTGGCATCATGACCGCCATAGCGCTTCGCCTCCACACCACCAACATAGATATATTCCACATTGTACTTATCAAGTATCCCGTTGACAGTGTCAACATCACTTGAGGTGTACACCCTGGGGACCTCATACCAGCGCTCATTGACAATATCAGCACCGTTACGCCAGTTCTTCTCATGACCTGCCCAGCCCAGTACAGTAGGCATGCCCGTGAAAGCAGTCACATGAGTGTTAAGTTTATATGCCTGTCCGGGACTTTGCAGCACCACTGGGGTACCGCTAAGGTTGTTCAGCCACATTATGGCATTATACTCATTTTGATATTGCTGTTTTAGGTAGGCTGCACCGTCAAGGGTGGGCTGGCCTTTGAAATTACCTGAACGGGAATAGGTTGCAAATACCGGATATGACAAAGCTGCCAGTACCAGGATGATCGATATGATCGCAAATCCCTTTTTAGTTACATTGGCCATGTCCTTCATCTCTTTCATACTCTCCACAACTCCCTTCACGTCCTCCAAAGCTTCCTTCGCACCCCCTACATCTTCTTTCGCAACATCCAGAGCTTCCTTTACTCCCCGGTTCCAGAGGTGATAGAATGCAGCTCCTGCTGCCAGTGCCCAGACAATCCAGTGCTGGACATATACCTTGAATACCGTATTGAACCTGATGTACTGGGGAGAAGTGATACCAAAGGAGTCCTGGATATAGAAAAGCTCACAGAACAGTGACAGCAGGGCACCCAGCAGGATCAACAGGTAGAGGAACTGGATGGAAGGGTCCTCTTCCTTTACCAGCAGGTAAATGGACATGACAATAAGCGGCAGTATGATGATAAGTATCTCGATATGGGTCAGATATGCTGCCACAATTGCAATTGCAAGGCCTGCCAGTATCATTTTCATATCAGGGTAATAGTGATCATAGAAGTTGAGGATGGAATAAACCAACAGGAAAAAGAGCATTATTCCAAACACACCCAGGTAGAATATTATTCCGGTCTGTCCGTATGTTACAAGCTGAAGCGAATGGGATACATTGCTGGCAAGGAGATGGTATGGCAGATATAACAAAATACTGGAAATAATAACTGCAGCCCCCACTACTGCCAGCTTTGCCAGTTCCACCGGATGCACACTGAAAATCCGTCCCGTAAAACCATGGGTTTTACTTTCCTTTGCAGAAACCCTGATCCTCCATGCTGCAAGAACCATCACAAAGAAAATGGCATAAGTGGGATAATCCCAGGAGTTTAGCGGGAACATGAACCCTAACAGCAATGTGATGACAGCCAACAGCGGGATATTGTATTCCTTTCCCCCGCGTAGCAGGTTAAGCAGCAGGGCGATCATTAGCAACTGGAAGGCTATAGCTATCATATGGGCGTGCAGGTCTGCCTGGATGAAACTGAAATAAGGGAACTCGTTAATGGTATTTGGTATCACCCTGCTGGTAGGCCAGTAGTTGTATGCAGCCAGCCGTGTCAGGACATCACCTGCTGGAACATTGAACAGACCGTGATACTTGGGCACGAACAAGGTCACAAGTAATTGGATAAAACCGGCGGGATTGCCGAATACCACAACAAATGCCATGATAATTAGCGCAAACACCCTGTTGTTACTGACCAGGTCCTTGCCAATGCCATACGCTGCTGTGGCTGACAGGGCGAACATGGTTGCCACAGCAAGATTAAAACCAATAGAAGGAAGCACGTTTGAGAGCTTGATAAGGTTCGCTGCCACAAGGTATCCAAAATAATAGTACTGCATAGGCTCGCCAGAGAGCCAGGGATCCACAGGCGGAAAGCTGGTACTGCGAAGGATCATGTTAATGAAGCTCATATCCATTAACTTCTCACCGCCTGTCCAGTAGATATCGGGGCTGTATGCTCTTATTGTAACAAAAACCAAAAACGCTAATGTGAACAGTACTTCAGTCCTTACCAGCGCTTTAAGGTTAAAAGAACATCCCTTGAATGAGAATATTACCAGTGAAATTGCAAGTACCATAAGTACTGATAATCCTACGATCACGGTGCCATAATTATAACCCATGTGGGTCAATACCCACGAGAAGTATGTCACAAACAGCAGACCCATTATCTTGGTAAGGGCTATCCCGTTGTCTTTCAGGTTACCAAATATCCAGGCAGTCAGCGGCAGGGCAGCAAACCCTATTAGTTCAAGTACCAGCCACCATTTTATTATTTCAAACCATTCCATGAAAGTCACGCCGGCAATTATTTTTCGTTCTTTCCTTTTATGTCTACCAGTTCATGCCACTTGATATTAAAGTGCGCCAGGTATAACGCACCAAACACAAGGGTCACCGAGTTCTTGATAATATGATCGATCACTGCGGCTGCAGCCCCCACATACCCGGCAATTCCTGCGATCTTGAACACCACAGTCAGGGCACCCTCATAGGTACCGATAGCCCCGGGAGTTATTGGGACCATCTTGGCCAGGTTGCCTACTGCAACTGCCATGAATACAACGGCAGTCAGCGTTATTGGTGATGCTGCATTGTGCACGAAAGGAAAAGCGATAAGCACAGTATAGCAAGTGAGTATGTCCACTGTCCAGACCATTAATGAAGAAAAGAACACAATGACAAAGTCCCTGGGACTGGATGATATTGTATATATCTCATCAACGAATTTGCGGGCAATGCCGGCAACTCGGTCTGTATAATCACCCGGCTTTGAAATTTTTAGTATTATGCGCTCTACCGGGGATAAACCGTTCCTTCCCTTTGATGCCATGAAAAATATAGCCGCAAAGAATAAAATTATAACTGCAGTCGAGGAAATCATCAAGGGCATTACCCAGTTGTCCACTGCCCTTTCAGCCATTACCACCAGGACCGCCAGTACGCCTATGACCGTTATAGCGATAATATCGAACAGTCTTTCCACTGCCAGTGATGACATCCCTGTGGTCAGGGGTACATCCTTCTCCCGTTTCAGGATATATGCCCTGGAAACATCACCTATCCTGGCAGGCAGGATGACATTGGCTGACTGGCTCATGAATATGCTGCCTGTAATAAAGTTCAATCCATGGTCATGACCGAGCCGTTTCAGGATATGCTGGTACCTGATCCCGCGTACAGGCCATGAGAACAGGTAGATGAATACTGCCAGGCCAAACCTTTGGGGTGATGCCGATGCCGCCGCCTGCCAGACATCCTCCATACCCACCAGGGTAAATATAAGGAACAAAAGTAATATGGCAAGAATGAAGGTAAGGATTCCCTTTTGCCATCTGCCGGATTTAAGTGAGCTCAACTGCCACCAGAGCCTCACGATCTGGCTGCCCATGCCGATCACGTCCTTTACCAGGTCCACCTTGGTGGCCCCGCCGTGTCGCCACTTCACTGGGAACTCTTTTACTTTGTAACCACTTCTCTGGGCCCGCACCAGCAGTTCAGTGTCCCAGAACCAGTGCTCATCCTCTACCGAGTCCATGAGTTCGAACAGGGATTCACGCTTGAATGCCTTAAACCCGCACTGGTGGTCGTACAGTTTCGAACCCAGCATGCTGCGTGTAAGAAAGTTGAACCCTTTTGATGCAAGACCGCGTTTCATGGAGCGTTTAACATCACTGGAAGGCATCATCCTTGAGCCGGTGGCAAAATCGTATCCTTCGGACCTTATGGCCTCGATAAGTTCTTCAAGGTGACCCATGTCGGTTGCCAGATCCACGTCAATATAACATAATATCCTGCCACTAGCTGCCGTAAATGCCCGGTTCAACGCCCTGCCCCTGCCCTGTCTTTCATCACTGTGAAGGTGTACCACATATTCCAGTTCCGAGGCCAGCTGGGATGCGATGCGGTCTGTGCCATCTGAACTGCCGTCCTCTGCAATAATGATCTCGAAGGAGCTGGTGATACCGGACAGGGTATCGGCAGTGGTGACTACAGTATCATGGATGCGCTTTGCTTCGTTATAGGCAGGTAATACAAGTGAAATTTCCGGGGTAATTGCTGATTCTCCTGCTGTTTTATTGAATTTAGTTAGATTTAGTTAGATTTAGTTGAGTAGTATAGGTATCACTGATTAGGTTATGGATATTATAATCTTTTATCCGGATGTGCAGGACTGTGTAGTCACGTATGTTCAGGACCGCCATTTTCCGGGTTTCCTATACCCATCATCACTGGACAGGTGCTGTATCAGGAACCGTATATCTTCACTGAACCAACCTTGTTTGATGTAATGTGGATAGATAGGGAGACGTTCCCTGAGAACAACATCCATGCCCACTTTTTGCTCAAGCTGCTCCACCGCCGGCCATTCATGTTCAGGATTGATGTGATCGATGGTCACAGGTGATATGCCGCCCAGGTCAGTCGCTCCGTGCTTAATAAGCATCCCGGGTGAGATGAGGTTGGGCGGCACCTGTACAGCCACATCATCAGGAAGTATCTCCCTTGCCAGATCAACAGTCCTTATCATTTCATAAGTTTTTGGGGGCGGGTGATGTTCCATTGCAGTACCCGGTTTGGGCGTGAAGTTCTGGATAATGACCTCCTGGATGTGTCCGTATTTCCGGTGCAGGCGGGCAATCAATTCAAGTGATTTGATACGGTCATCTTCTGTTTCGCCGATACCCACCAGCAGCCCTGTGGTAAAAGGAATCTTCAATTTACCGGCATTTGCAATACTCTCTATCCTTTTCTCTGGTACCTTGCCCGGACTGTCCTCATGGGCTTGCAAATGAGCAGTGGTCTCAAGCATCAGCCCCATACTGGCATTTAATGGTTTGAGCAGTGCAAGTTCTGCGTATGAAAGCACTCCAGGATTGCAGTGGGGCAATAGTCCCATTTTAATAGCCATGCGGCACAGGTCCAGCAGGTAATCCATGGTGCGGTTATACCCGATAGCCTTAAGCCGCCTCAAATATCCTGCATCTTCATCAGGCCGCTCGCCAAAAGTAAAAAGTGCTTCAGTGCAGCCGCTCTGAACACCACTTTTGAGTATTTCCTCTATCCGGGCAGGCTGCATAATATATGCCTGCGGGTCGTCCGGGCTGCGCCTGAACCCGCAGTAGCCGCAATGGTTCCTGCACATGTTGGTAACTGGGATAAATACATTTTTAGAATACGTGACCACACGCGAATGTTGTGTTTCCAAAAGTTACCACCTGAAAAATATTGATAGATTATCTGACAAATTTCTCACGGAACTCCTTTATCTGTTCCATACTGCCAAGTACAGCCAGGGTCATATCCTCCTCGATCATAGTAGAAAGTTCAATCTCTGAGCTGGCCTTATCTCCTGCGTAAATCCCGATCACAGCGCAACCGATGGTGTTGTGCAGGTCAATTTCGGCCAGGGTCTTACCTACCAGGGACGAGGAAGAACTGACTGTATATTTTTCTATTTCCATGCCCTCGTACATCATTATAGTCTCTTCCCTTAACGGATGGTCATGTGCCAACAACGCGATCCGCCCCAGCATCTGGCCGGCGATTATGGAAAGCGATGCAACATAATCGGCACCTGCTTTGTACATTTTGTCAATGGAATGGATGTCATTTGACCTAGCCAGAATAACACTATTGGGATTCAGCTTGCGCGTCACCAGAATGGCAAAAATAATATCTGAATCAGACTCAAGGGCCATAATAACAGTGGAAGCTCGTTTAACAGCCACTTTTTTAAGGGTAGACTCGGATGCAGCATTCCCTGTAAGGTGGGTGAAGTCCACATCCCTGAACACTTCTTCATCAGAATCCACTACAACAAAAAGCACCCCTGCCGAAGTCAGGCGTTTTACAACTCTATGTCCCACATCACCATATCCCAGCACAATGGTGTGGTTATCTATAAAATTCACTGTTTCATGCATTAGTATCTCGTTTGTGTTTAATGTGTAAGTCGTTTGAATTTCTTCAACTGTTCCTTGTTGCCAACTACCAGCAATATGGAATTCCTCTTTATTATATCATATGACCTGGGGTTAAGGGACAATTCGCCTCCTTTCCATATCCCTACAATATTGGCACCTGTCAAATCCCTTATCCTGGATTGTTTAAGACTCTTATTCAGCAGACTGCTGCCCGGGTATATGGGAAACTCTGTAATCTCAAGGTCATCCATGAAAGCTGTACTGTTGGCTATCCTGTCAGACAAGGGTGCTACAGCCTTGCGTCCAATGAACGAGCCAAGCAATGATTTCGGCGATATCACTCTATTGGCACCGGCATATTTCAAATAATCCGAATTACTTTTATCATTCACGATTGCCAGGAGTTCTATGTTACAGGATTCCTTTGCTGTCAGTATAATACTAGCATTCTTTTCATCATTCTGGTTAGCTATTAGCAACCTGGCCCTGCATATCCCTGCTGCCGCCAGTACCTCCTCTTTACCTGGGTCCCCAAAAATACATGCTGTGCCGTCATTTAAAAGTGACCGTATCTGCCCCTCATCGTCGTCCACCACAATGAATGACATGTTCTGATCTTCCAGTTCGTTCACGAGTGATTCGACCATTGTGTTGTAGCCGCATATAATGATGTGGTTTTCAAGTTTTTTTGGAGCCCTGGTGGGCAGTCCTCCCTTCATCTGTTTATCAATCCACGGCATTACCACAAATGGAAAGAGCAGTGCAAAAAACAGAACGACTCCGGATAGTGACACAACTACACTGAATATCATCCCAACCGGTGAAGTCATGACCACATCCCCATAACCAACCGTGGTCATGGTGCATGTCACAAAATATACACACTCAATTAAGCTGAGCGATTCCCCCTCATAATTTAATTTGATGAACATTGCAATATAGCTGTACAGCAAAACCATCATCAAAAAGAGGAGAATATAGTTGTATATGCTCCAACCCGATTTTTTTATGATCATACAGATTCATCACATGAATTGGTATGTAGGAAGATAAATATTATTTATTGTTTTGCAGTGAACATTTCAATAAGTTTAATATTCTGCCCTGTACTATGAGCAATGATGCTCGTATTATCCGGTGGAACCGGAACACCAAAACTCCTGGGCGGTCTTCGGCAGCTTGTACCTGATGAAGATATTACTGTTGTGGTTAACACAGCAGAGGACCTGTGGGTCTCAGGCAACCTGGTGTGCCCTGATATCGATACTGTTACCTACCTTTTTGCCGGTCTGCTGGATACGGATAAATGGTGGGGCATCACACAGGATACGTACCACACCCATGAAGCTCTTGCCTCGGCCGGACATGATGAGGTATTGAGGCTGGGGGACTGGGACAGGGGCACCCATATCCTGCGCTCGGAGTTTATCAGGCAGGGTGCTTCCCTGACAGAGGCTGTGAACCGGACCGCACGTATGCTGGGGGCAGGGGCAAATATCCTGCCAATGTGTGATGAACCGGTATCATCTATGATAACCACCGACAGCGGTACTATGCACTTCCAGGATTTCTGGGTGGGGCAGCGGGGCAAACCCGGGGTGCTGGGTGTGGAGTACCAGGGAGCAGAGAATACTACTATTACAGATGCTATTTACCAGGCCGTGGAGCGGGAGGATAATATCATTATTGGCCCCAGCAATCCTATTACAAGTATAGGGCCAATACTTGCAGTGAATGGCATGCGGGAACTGATAGGAAGCAAACATGTGGTGGGGGTCAGTCCTATCATTGGGTGCGAGCCAGTGAGCGGGCCTGCTGGCAAGTTGATGAGCGCCTGCGGGTGTGAGGTGTCGTCCCGAGGCGTAGCTCAGTGCTATGAGGAACTGCTGGATGTGTTTGTGGTGGATGAGCGGGACGGGTTGGGGCTGCGGGATGTGGAGGATATGGGTGTGGCTGTGGTGAGTGTGGATACTATGATGACCTCGGCGGGGAAGAGTAAGAGACTGGCGGGAGTGGTTATGGGGCAGATGGTGTAGTCAACCGGCTTCGGAATTAGAGAAATAGCTTATATTCAACTTCCCAGCTTTTAGATTTTCAATCTTGCCCGCACATATGAATATCATCTCAATTTTGATAGAAAGACATCTCTTTCCATCTTTGCCTGTTTCATAATTGATATCAACGTTCCTTTAGCCAATTCTTAATGATTTGTAACTGTAACAAGTAGTCGTTGGTCTTCATTCCATAAATGAATGTGACTTCCTGTTTGACGGTGGACCAGAAAACCGGACTTGGTAAGAACTTTAATAATATCCTTCGCCGGGAGGGCTGGTAGTTTGGGCATATTTTTCTACCTCAATATCTAAGAATGACAGCTTTTGATCCTTAGGGGTGAGTTCCATGAGGATTTGATAATGTTCTTCAAGTCCTTTTTTTAAGTTTACAAGAGCTTCCTCTTCAGTTAGTCCCTGGTCCGCTACATTTGTTACCAAGTCTGCGGCTACGAAATATTTTCCTTCTTTATGAATCTGGATTATGGTTTTCATGTGTATATCTTTGTACTGGGGAAGATATAAAGTTTACACCACATTTTCATCTGTCATATTGTTGAGTTACTGGTCCGGGACTTGATGTAACGAAGCCTGAACAAACCAGTTCTGACCACCACACTTCGCCTCCTTTAAATATTAGACAGCATCCCCAGCCCTTTATCGGTCAGCCAGACCATATATCCCTCAACCACAACATACTTCCCCCATAATAATGGGTATCAAAACCACGCATGAGGTAATATATAATGAAATATCCAAAAATAAATACAATATGGAAAAGAGATGAAAACAACAAGTTCAGGATAATCGAAGGAGATTATTCAAAAATTGAATTTGCTGCGATTAAGAAATGGAATATAACTGAAAAAATAGATGGCACAAATATAAGAGTTATCTATAAAAATGGTATTGTTTCATTTGGTGGACGTACTGATAACGCTCAGATTCCTGCACATTTGTATGAATATCTGCAAAGAACATTTACATTGCCAATAATGCACGAAATGTTTGGTGATACAGATGTTGTTCTGTTTGGAGAAGGATATGGTCCAAAAATCCAAAAAGGCGGTGGCTTATATCGCAAAGACGTAGGATTTATTCTATTCGATGCTTATATTGGCGGATGGTGGGTTTTAAGAGACTCTATAGAAGACATTTCAGATAAAATTGGTATTTCTTATGTGCCTTTAGTTGGAACAATGGAGATTAATGAAGCTGTGGAATATGTACAATCAAAACCAAACAGCTTAATTGCAAATGAACCTAAAATAATGGAAGGAATTGTTGCAAGAAGTACTCCATTGCTGCTGTTTAGAGATGGCAATCCGTTAATGTGGAAATTGAAAGTAAGAGACTACAAGGATGCGTAGGAAGTAGTCAAACGTTGCGACGGCACACCCAACCGTAGCAGAGCTGCGGGGCAAATTGATTAAGATTACAGCCGTTCTATATAAATTTCATAGCCATTTATATCCCTTTCCACGATGGATAATCTGAATTATTTTAAAGCTCCTGACATCTTCAAAATAGACAACACGATAATTGCCAATTCTCAATCGAAAAAGATTTTCTCGTATCCACTTCAAAAAGTATGGTCAAATGCAAGATTAATGTAGACACTGATTTCACAGATTACACTGATTTTCACAACCACTATCAATCTGTGTAATCAGTGTAATCTGTGTCTCAAAATTCAGAGCACTATAATCAATTACCATTTAATTTGAAGGGGATACATTTTCTCTACCATTAACACCTTTTAATTTCTTAGTATCAAGTATTCTACTCTTTTCAGTATCACTTAAAGCATATAGTGCTTTTTTAACTCTATTTCTCATATCTTTTGGCAACAAATCGAGTTGATTTATTGCAATTTTTGATAATCGAATTGTTTTTGACATTATAACTCATCTAAAGATATCCATTCTTTTTCTTCATCCAGGATTTTATATTGTTCTTGCATAAATGCCTTATACTCTACTTTATCTATTAAATGCTGAATAATATCATCGTAACTCTCTCCACTTTTGCCGATCAATCTTAATTTGTCTATTGTTTCGATTTTCAATTTGACTGTCATGGTTTCCATATAAACCGTCATAAATAATTTGTTTTTATAATTAATATAGTCTCCTTTTTATTCATTAGTAATCCACCCCATAAAAGCTATCATCCACTCAAGTCACATACTCCAGATAAGATGTAACGAAGCCTGAACAAACCAGTTCTGACCACCACACCCCGCCCCCTTCAAATATTCGCCAGCAGCGCCAGCCCCTTATCTGTTAGCCCAACCATATCGCCCAGGCAATCCAGGCAAAGACATGTGGCATCTCCCCAACCACCGACATGCCTCCACCCTACTAAAACCTAAAGGCAACCGCCAGTCCCAGGTGATAGTATCGGGCAGGCCCCATGGCGACCGCACAGCCTGTGATTACTATGACTCAAGTGGCGATACAATGAAAGAAATCGAGGGTACAGTCAGCAGGCTGGCCGGATAATACGAAATCATCATGATGCAGATAATATGATGACCTCGCCTGGGAAGACTAAGGCGCTGGCGGGAGTGGTGATGAGATAGGTCAATAACCCTGGGTTTCACTAACGCTCAAATACAGGGCATCTCGATGATGTTCGTAAATTTTGTCTTAAAAAGTTCGTACCAATTTTTAACCGTAAGTTGATTGATGGAAAATAATAACATTAAAATGTAATTAAAATAATGAAATGATAACATAATAACGTAATTAGATTTAAATAGTCATAGTACCTATATGGTAATTATGACATCAATAGGCGCTTTGGAACAGTTTAATCCGTGGTGGAAAACAGGAAATGTAAAGGATTCCTGGCTTAAACCATACAAACGGCACATCTATTCTCATATTGAAAAATATACCGATAAAAGACAGGTAATCCTCATATGGGGGTTAAGGAGAACAGGAAAAACAACAATCATGTTCCAGCTTATACAGGAACTACTCACCTGTGCCGATAAGAAACACATATTCTATTTTTCTTTCGATGAGATTGTATTTGATTTCAAAGAGATCCTTGAAAGCTACCAACAAACTGTTTTAGGTAACAATTTTGATGAGGCAGAAGGGAAGATATACATTTTCCTTGACGAAATACAAAAAGTGGACGATTGGGAGAACAAGTTAAAGGTTTACTATGATGTTTATCCAAACATAAAATTCGTTGTCTCGGGTTCTGCATCAGTAAGTCTAAGAAGAAAATCAACAGAAAGCCTTACAGGGAGACTAATGGATTTTCAGATGAAGCTACTCTCATTTGAGGAATTTATCGAGATGAAAGGCAGGGATACAAAAAAAATAAGGGAAAACCCTGACCTGTGGAAAAGGGAATTGATCCCCCTTTTTTATAGATATCTTAAATACGGAATGTTTCCTGAACTTTATGATGAAAATGATGAGGATTTCGCAAGAAAATATATATTGAACAATGTAATTGAAAGGGTCATATATAAGGACCTGCCAGATGAATTTGCGATAAAAGATGTTGAGCTGCTTAAGACTCTTGTATATATAATCTGTAAAAAACCTGGTATGATCGTCAATTATAGGGAGATTGCCAAGGACCTTGGAAAAGACCAGAGAACTATTGCCAATTATTTTGAGTATCTTGAGTTCGGGCTTCTAATAAAGTTTGTTTTCAATTACAGGGGCAGTCCTATTGCAAGTATGAGAAAAATGAAAAAAGTTTATCTATATACACCAAACCTTGCATTTGCATTCAATCAGGATATAGATTCGATCCTGCCATATATGCTTGAAAACATTGTAGCATCGCATACAGATGCAAGATTTTTCTATAGGAACAGTTTTGAGATTGATTTCATAATCCCTGATAATGACAAACAGGATATAATTGAAGTGAAAAAAAGCAGGAAATCTGTTAAACAGGTAAAGAAGTATCAAGAGAAATTTGGTGATAAGGTCGGGAGATCAATGATTGTGACACTGGAAGAGGAAGGTACAGTGGATAACATATCTGTAATCCCTGCCTGGAAATTTCTTCTGGATACTGCATTTTTGTAGTTTTTGGAGCTGTCAAAAAGTATCGGGTTCATGAAACATAATACTTTTATCATCGTTACCGCAATTATTTCGAGTATGGATTAGCCGATGTTCAGTCACGGATCCCGGACCAGAGGTCTGAATGCATCTGGACGATGCTCGACTTTTAATTATCTTCTGGAATGGTTTGAAAAACCATTTATCCAGAATAAATCAAAAAATCATGATTAAAAGCCCGATAATATTAATTATCAACCCTGCAACCCATAGAAACAAGATTACTTTCCAGAACCATCTCCACTTCTCAGGAAAACTGAACATTGACTTTTCTATATCTTCACTGTATCCATGCAAAGCTTCCCTTATCTCCCTGACATCATCGGGGTCATCAACTTCGATTATGAAACTTCCCTGGTATCCACATTCCCTGCAAACGTACATCTGGCCCGTATGTACTGCGGGAAATATATGGCCGCTGCTGATACCAGCGTATTCGATTTTCCCACCGCAGAACGGACAAATCTGAAACCCCTGCATGGGTTTTATTTTAGTGCAATCATTAATGGACATAATCTCTTTAACATCAAATATATCGGGTCAACTTTTAATAGTAAATACTAATAAAAAGTCTCCACTTTCATCTGTCATATTGTTGAGTTACTGGCCCAGGACCAGATGTAACAAAGTCTGAACAAACCAGTTCAGACCATCACACCCCGCCCCACTTCAAATATTTGACCGCAGCACTAGCCCTTTATCGGTCAGCCGGATCATATCTCCTTCTACAGTCGCATACTCCCCATTCTTAAGAAAATCCAAGTAGTCTACCTGCGACCTGTTGACCCCCACTTCCTTCACCACATCAGGCAGCGCCTTCCCGAAGGCACCGATAGACACGATAATCCTCCTACGCACCGGATTTCCCAGCGCTTTGAACATCATGTCATGGTCGCCCACTTTTGCCTCACGAGCCGTAGGGCCTCGCATCATCATGTCTTCCAGTTCGTCATCGTCAATATCCGGTACCATAAACTCAACCCTGAAATGAATCTTTCAGTTAATCGGGCATAAACCTTACCTACACGTCTTGAGACAGGATTGGGATCAAAAATTAGTGTGGATAGGAAATTACGAACACAGATCCACACAGATCAGGGTGCATCTTCTGTGTATATTTGGTTGGTACCGCCACGAACAGTAAAAATATAAAATACAAGTTGTGGCAAGAGCGCAATATTCACCACCCTGTGCCGCATCTTTGCCGGGCAGGCCCCATGCCGACCGCACAGCCGGTGTTGACATAGACTCAATTGAAGATATAATGAAAAATGTGCGGGGGACGTGATTCGAACACGCGTACTCCTACGAGACAAGGCCCTCAACCTTGCGCCTTTGACCTGGCTGGGCAACCCCCGCACAATGTTTTATTTTTTTTTATTATTGTGCGCTTGAGCATAGTGAAACGTACGCTTCGATCGAACCTTGTAAGGTTCGACTGTGGCAACAACCGCACAATGTTTTATTTTTTTTTATTATTGTGCGTTTGAGCATAGCGAAACGCACACTTCGATCGAACCTTGTAAGGTTCGGCTTCGGCAACACCTGCACTATGTTTATATTATCATTGAGGAATTACTCTATTTCAGAGAGTATTTCTTTCAGTTGTCCTGCCTTCTGGATAATGGTGTCAGCACCCTGGATCACCAGTTCTTTTACCGGATATGAACCATCAGATTCCACATTAAAGATATATGAATTTGGCTTTTCCATAACATCAATGGCATTAATATCACAAATCCCCATGCAAAGTTTGCACAAATTGCATTTCAGGGGATCAGTGACCTCCAGCTTATCATTATTTATAATCAGGATATTCCTCGGGCATTCATCCACACACCTTCCGCATGAATCACAATCTTCCTTAATGGTAATAACTGGCATGTTCTTATAGCCACATCCAACACCCGCCTGCCATTTCGCATGCTTACGTCCAATTCCGAGCTTTGCAACGGCTTCCAGTACAAGCGTTTGACGTTCTCTTAAGTCTATGATAGGTATTTTCTCATCAGCCACAGTAACCTTTGGGTCACTTGATAACAGATCACCCGAATATATTATTTTCGGACCTTCAGCACTCAAGTTCAGTGAAAGCTGGCATCTGGTACACCCTTCGCCGTCACAGTCACAATCCTCAGGAAGCACATATGATTCCAGATCAGTTATAAGCGGTATCAGTCCCATTCTCAGTGCAATCTGCTCGTCGAACAGGACAGATGTATTATCATAGATGTTAACGTAATCTATCGCCATTGTGGGAACTTCAGCCAGTATGATCCTTCGCAGTCCATTAGCAATAGCAGGTTCAATATCATCAAGTACGAACCTGGCTTTCGTGTCAGATAATTCAATGATATCTATATCCATTATGTGCCTCACTTAAACTCTACGTCCACGGCGTCCGCCTTTGGATTGTGTGCCGTCATGTGGTATGGGTGTAACATCCTCGATCCTGCCGATCCTGATACCAGCCCTGGCAAATGCCCGTATGGCTGCCTGGGCACCGGGACCCGGACTCCTCTGTTTATTACCACCAGGTGCACGGACCTTGACATGAATACCCATTATACCCCTATCCTTGAGCTTATCAGATAGCTGGTTAGCCATCTGCATTGCAGTATATGGAGAACTCTCGTCGCGGGCCGCCTTAACGACCATTCCTCCGCTGATCTTAGCAATGGTCTCTGCTCCTGTCAGGTCGGTTATTGTAATTATGGTATTATTGAATGATGCCTGTATATGGGCAATACCCCATTTTCCTTCTACCATGATATCTTACTCCTGTAAATATTATTTTTCACCTGATGTTTTTGTATCTTTGCCAGCAGAATCACCAGTACTACGATTTCCACTACCTTTACTGGCAGTACCACCAGTACTACGATTTCCACTACCTTTGCTGGCAGTACCACCAGTACTACGATTTCCACTACCTTTGCTGGCAGTACCACCAGTACTACGATTTCCACTACCTTTGCTGGCAGTACCACCAGTACTACGATTTCCACTACCTTTGCTGGCAGTACCACCAGTACTACGATTTCCACTGCCTTTGCCGGCAGTACCACTTGCACCGCGATTTGCGCCACCTGGGCCACTACGACCGCGACCGCCACCGCCGCCACCGCGGCGACCGCGACCACGTCTTCTGTCTTCCTGTACTTCCTCTATCTGAGCAATCTCTTTCTGGACGATCTGGGCCGGCCGCTGAACGTGTGACTCGCTCTTGAGCGGAGAGTTCAGGTAATATTCGATCTTCAGTTCCTCTTCCTTTGTCACCATATAGCCAGGCACTGTGATTTTCTTAGCCTCTATCGCTATATGACCGTGTGTGATAAACTGGCGTGCCTGTCTCAGTGTATTAGCAAATCCCTGCCTGTAAACCTGTGTCTGGAGCCTTCGGTCCAGGAAATTCCTGGTATCCAGTGCCAGGATATCATCAAGCCCGCCTTCAGGGGACAGTATACCATACCGCTTGAGTTTGGCCAGGATATCGTCTGATTTCCGTTTAACATGCCCGATCAACTCGCCTTCAGTGATCTCTGCCAGCATTTCCATAGCAGACCGTCGATAATTCCTGAGCATACTCTGTGCTTTCCAGACTTCACGTTTGTTCCTGAGTCCGTAAGTCTTTACATGCCCAACCTCTTCAGCCAACCTGACAGCCTGCCAGGGGTGTCTGGGTGTATCATATGATTTTGTATTCTTACCTGGGTATCCCATAAGATCTCACCACCTATTTAGGCTTCCTCTTGACACCCACAGTAAGCCCTCTCCTGCCTGAGGATCTTGTTCTTTGGCCTCTCACTTTATGACCGCGCTCGTGCCTGACACCCCTATACGACCTGGTCTTTTTCAGGGTGTTCAGGTCCTCTCTTTTAGTAAGTAGAATATCTGTTGCGAGAATATGCTTGTCATCCCCGGTCATTAAGTCTTTTCTCCTGTTGAGCATCCATGTGGGTAAAATGGATTTAATTTCCTCAATAGTCTTTTTCAATGAATCGATCTTTTCATCATCCAGATACCCAATTGTTGCACTCGGGTCAACATTGGATCTATCAGAAATAATACGTGCTATGCGCCTGTTTATGCCCTTGATGCCGGTAAGGGAATATTGTACGCTCTTTTTACCTTCAAGGTCAGTATTGGCGATACGCACTATATGTTTAATTTCATCCTGTTCGCTATTCTCTTTTTTCTTTGCCATCTATTGGTTTCCTCCGATAGGAACATATTTCCTATAGCCCCGGAACATTTTCCCGGCGCCGCCCCTCATGTTTTGGGCGCGGTTATCTCTCTGATGTGGACGCCAACTAAACGTACGTCTACTAAAGATACAGCCCTTAGATGCATTGCTACTTAAAAAACCTTGTGCAACATTACACCGGTTTCGCAAAGCTTATCCGCAGTACAGATTGTACCCGCAGCGTTTGCATACCGAGTCATCATCAATCCTGTCAAACCCGCATCGGTAATCATGAACTATATTGTCTGCTGCATCTATCATATCTGACAGGGCACCATTATCCAGCGGTTTCACCCTTGAGGAAATATATTCCTCACCATCCAGTTCATACACCCTGGGTTTTTCCTTTGCCAGTAACTCCAGTGTCAGCTTCTGCACCCTGTATTCAGGATACATATGTTCGAACCCGTGTGCGTATAAAAGTAATTGTTTTGACCTTTCAACAGGTCCAGGTTCGTTCCCTGTCTTATAATCAATAATCTCCACTTCATTATCTGACCCTGGTATCAGGTCGACCCTGTCAATGAAACCCTTGAACTGGTGGTCCCCCAGCAGTACGGTGAACCTCCTTTCCACCATCATGTTATTTTGAATAGAATATTTATTGCGCTGCCAGAACACATCCAGTAAGGGTTTTGCTTTTGCCGTGTCTACCCATTTCCATTTATCCTCCTTTGTCAGGGTGAGGGTGATCTCATCAAGCTGTTTTCTGGTCGAGACCTTCTGGCGTACAGCTTTCTCCAGGACCTTATGCACGAAACTTCCGATATTCATGGCCCCGTCACTCTTCTCCATATCACGGGTAGGCATGCCCAGTATATGCTGTAACTCATACTTTTTAGGACATTCCGAATAAGTGTTCACTGCCGAAACACTAAATGTGATATCAGAAGGAGGGGGAATACCTTCATTACTCCCGTCCCTGTCCAGTATCTCCTTTGCATGTCCGGCAGGGTCCAGTTCGTCCCATTTACTATTAATAATGTCAAGATAATCCTCACCATTACCATCCCTCAATGCATGGTATGCCAGCAAGTGCCCCAGGTTCTCCTCAAATGAACCCAAGTCAAGGGATTCAATAACCAGCTTTTTCCTGTGGGTTTTGATACACTCAAGCTCACTGTCCCTGATAACCTCCCTTGAACTTACCTCGCTGTCGCGCAGGTATGTGATATCAGGTACATCCACTTCATCCTTGTCCACAGCTCTCCAGTTGTCATATCTAATGTCGACAAGGAATTCCGATGGATGGCGCTCCCGTGCACCGTACCGGATACCAAGTGTAAGGTACAGGTGTTCTCTTGCCCTGGTCATGGCCACGTAGCACAGCCTTCGCTCTTCTTCAAGTTTGATCTCCCGTTTCAGTTCACGTATGGCACTCAACCGTTTGGACCTGGAACTGAAATCCTGCTTAAGCAGGTCACGATACAGGTCTATAAGTTCAATAGGTATCAATGGCTCAACACCACCTCTGAACAGTGGAAAGCGGTCCTTTGCCATATTTGTCACGAACACGGTATTGAACTCCAGGCCCTTGGATGAATGGATTGTCATAAGATTCACTGCATCTTCTTCCATTATCCTTGCAGCCGGCGGGTTCTTGCCCATCTCATCCAGTATCTCAAGGTAAGCAATAAAATCGCCCAGTTCCCTGCCGTGTGATGTTTCGAATTTCAGGGCCATTTCATGCAGGTTCCTCAGGTTCAGCATAGCCTCCCTGTTCTCCCTGGTATCATCAAAGGTGAACTGGCGGCTTAAGCCTGATGCGTCCAGTATTTCTATTAAAATATCAGAAACGTCCAGTACAAGTTTATCTTTCAACCCATCTATCCGGCGTTTCATCTGCTTCACTACCTGCTGTCCTGATGGTGATAAGCCCAGTTCACTGAAATGGTTGTAGATGGCATCCTGAAAAGAGACACGGTGCTTTTTGAGGTACTCCCCAATAATTATGGAATCCCCTGTATCAAGTGCATGGTTGTAGTGGAACAGCCTCCACCAGCTTTCTGTACCCCTTGCCCTTGGATTGACCAGGTTATCCAGCACGTACAGGTAGGCAAGTGCGGTCTTGGTCTCAGGGCGCTTTAAAAAATCAGTATCATCCTTCACACGTACGGCATGTCCCCTTCTTTCCAGTGCCTGCCTTATCCTGCGCCCCTGTGTATGTGTCCGGTACAGTACGGCAATATCCGACCTATCCACCCCGTGTTCCAGGCATGTCTCTATCTGTTCCACAATGTACCTGGCTTCCTCATTCTCGTCAGCGGTCTCAACAATGTGTACATCTCCCCCCTCAACTTCATCGTTGTTATGAAGCTGGATAAGCAGGTCCGTCTGGTCAGGGCCGTAGTTATGCCGTATCAGGTCATGGGATACCCGCAGTATCTTATTGGTTGAGCGGAAACTCACATCAAGGGAGACAATGTCATCAGACCCGACATCAAAGTTCCGTATAAACTCCTGTATGTTATTTGTGTAGGCACCCCTGAATGCGTAGATGGTCTGGTTGGGGTCTGCAACAACGGTCACGTTCTTCTCTTTGCCTGCCAAGAGTCTGATCAGTTCGAACTGGACATAGTTAGTATCCTGGAACTCATCGATAATGATATACTTGTACCTGTCAGTGGCCCCGTGGGTCCCGTATGTGTGCAGGAATTCCAGTGCCTTTTTGTTCAGGTCGCCATAATCCAGTGCATTCCTCTTTTTTTTGGCGGTCTCGTAGCGTTTCCAGGTTTGCACCATATCCCTGTACCTGGCATATTCCGTATATTCCTCGTTGAAGTGTATCCAGCCCTTCTTTTCCTCTTTCAATGCCTTCTTTTTAGCATCGTCCAGCAGGTGGAAGGTATTCAGCCGGGTGGTGTTGTCATGGTACAACTGCTCCCATTTTCCCTCATCCGGTTCCATTTCCCTGAGTAACTGTTTTCGACCCTGCAGGAAATCCTCCATGTTCTCTATGGTGATGTTCAGGTCCTTGGCTTTTGAGATGGATGAAGTGTACAGTGTCGCATCCCTGATATTTATGCCTAATTTCATGTGCAGCATAATGGAAGTGTCCACGTCTTCCAGGATGGAGAACTCGGGGGACACACCGCATTTGTCAGCATTCTCCCTGATGACCTCTGCGCAGAAGGAGTGGAATGTACTGACATGTACCTCCAGACCTCCCAGGAGCTGCTCGACCTTGGCCTTCATGTGCCCGGCAGCCTCCCTTGAGAAGGTAAGGGCAAGTATCTGGCCCGGGTCTATACCCTGTTCTTTCACCATGTAGGCTATCTTAGTAGTGATGGTGGTGGTCTTGCCTGTGCCTGCCCCTGCCAGTATCAACAGCGGTCCACGGGTGTGTTGTATTGCATCAAGCTGCCTTTTGGTTGATGTGGTGAGTAGTTCGTTCAGGGTCATCTTATTTCTTTTATACTGCTTCTTCCATCTTGTATCTTTGTGATTTTTTCTGTTTTTATCTTGCCTGTAAGTCCACCTTCAAGGGTGTTCTTATATGAAGTTCCACCTCACAAAACCACATCATTTATACAACAATCTCGACCTCGGGCATACACCAACGATCTACGAAGTCCCACCCGCGCCAACCTGTAATGAAATTACAGGGCATCCGTTGTACAATATAATATTACGAGATTATTTTTGCGAAAAAATCTCGTGCCATATGCTGAATCTCAAAAAGGTTATTTTTAACAAGTTCCTTATCTTTTTCCCGATATTCAGATAAATCTGCATGTGCTATGCCATTTCTTATTGACTTAAAATCATCATCTTTGTCAAAGAATTTGTTTGAAAATTCACTTATCTTGACATCGTCTCCTTCAAAAATATTTCCGAAAGCAAACTTCATTTTATCTTTGGAACTTATTTGCAAACATTCTTCATAACAATTGTTAATATGTGCTCTTTTAATCTCACTAATCAACGTAATTGAAAATTCTTCAAACAATTTTTGTATGCACTCGTTTTTTTCAGTTTTCGACTTCTTAAATTCTGATTTGTGTTTGAAGTGGTATCCATCTGAAAAATTTTATATGGAGTTGTAGAAAGCTAAAAACTTGTTAAATAAACTTTTAGCATTTACACCGTTCTTATACCACCCTAAAGCTCTGAAATATATTTCCATCTCTTCGTCATTCATTTTATTTGAGATTGATTTGAAAACGTCATCTACCCTTTCTAAATGCATTTGATTCATAGAAAGTGTAATTTAAGTTTTTATTTGAAATTCTGATGGCGATTGGGGCATCCAGTCCCCTACACCATATAAAAGAGAAAGTATATTAACGGTTTTATCTATCTTTTGATATGACTACCTCACATGGTCTTCATCAGTGGTTTTTGGTCTAATGACTCCAATGGCTCTTTGATGCGCACCAGATTCAAAAAAAATACCAGTTTCTTTTATAACACCTGATTGAGATATAATCATGTCCTTAACCAAAAATTTTATGGTATCTTCACCTGAAATTTTAAGATTCCTTGATAGGACTTCCGGTGTCTGCTCTCCACCATCAATTTCTTGATTATTATTGTCATTATCCATATTATCACACTGGCATATCCATTCATCTCTATAGAATAAAATAGATAAAGGTAATATATAAACTTATTAAAATAACTATCTCCGTACTAATACAGGCTGTCCGACAATTACTACCATTAATAAATAAATCCATCTTTTTTTGATTTAGAGCTATATTTAGCCTTCTTTTTTTCGAAATTTTGAATTACCGGACAGTCTGAAATGTAGGCGGCATCCGGTGGGTGCTTGAGGATTGGCATTTCTGCCGGCTTGTTTGATTTCTAAGTTTGTTCCAGCGAAAGGTTTAAGTGTATTATAACGGTTGTGGATGTTGATATTGGCAATTGCAACAAAAGGATGAAAATGAAATCAACTGGTGATTCTATTAAACCTGACATACAATCTCTAATTGACAATAAAGATGTTAAAGGAATACTTAAGGCGTGAACTCATAATGATCCTAAAATTCAACGCCAAGCAGAAGAGACTTTTTTCGAAGTGGCAGGTTTTAATGAGATTGAGTATCTTAAAGAAGGTTTGAAAGATGGTAATAAAAATGTTAAAAGATTTGCTGCAAGGGTACTTGGTGAATGTGGAGATTTGAGCGCAGTGGAATCACTTATCCAATCTTTAAATGACAAAGATGAATGTGTAGTAGATTATGCTGCTTCCTCTCTTGGAGGATTAAAGGATAAGAGAGCAGTTAAACCTTTAATAAAAGTGCTATCACATAAATATTGGGCCGCTCGATGTTCTGCTGCTAATTCGCTTCGTTGTTTAGGTGATCCAACCGCAATCGACCCATTAATACAAGCCTTAAATGATATTAATGACGAGGTTAGATATTATGCAGAAGAAGCACTTCAAGAATTTGATGACGAGCGAGCAGTAGAGCTATTAAACAAGTTTCATGAGAGTCAGATTCCAGAATATCTTAAAGAGGTTTTTAATGCATTTAACACAGTTAATAAATTTAAAACATTCGAATCCCTTATTCAATATTTGAGTGACGAGAATGATAAGGTTAGAGAATACGCAGCTGAATCTTTCTGGGAATTAAAGGATAATAGAAGATTAAAGGATGATACAAGAACTGTTGATGCCCTTATTCAATCACTCAATGATAAATCTAAAGTTGTTCGAGATAATATAGCATGTTTACTTGGAAAAATAGACACTCAAACAACGTTAGAAAGCTTAATTCAAAACTTAAAAAATAATAACCCAGATATTCGAAAAAGCGTTGTATTTGGGCTTGGTAATTCTAAAAACAAATTGACTACCGAAATTATTTTCAAAACACTTACAGATGAAAATGCAAGTGTTCGATTATCCGCTGCAAATAGTCTATTATTTAGCATGAAAGTACCCTCAGTCTTAACATCCCGTGACTATCGTTGTAAAGAAAACAACAATTTTCTGGGATGTTAAGATCAAAGATATTTATCTGTCATGTTACATCTGTGTTCTTTTTGTTTACAATTGCAAATATTTCACTTAATATTGATATTCTCTCATCAATGGATATTTCAGCAGTCTCAACAATCTTCCTCTTTTGAATTTCTCCTTTTTGATAACCGGTTTCATCTTCATACATTTCATTGTTTGTGATGAGATGCCATATAATCGTTACAATTTTTCTCGCCAGAGCAATTATTGCCTTTTGATATCCAATTGTTTTCTTCTTCCGGTTGAAAAATTCTTTCAGCTTACTGGCTTTCTTTCTGGAAGCTGCTTGAGCAATCTGGGTTAGTATCCATCTTGCTACCTTTGAACCTCTTTTGGTGATTCTTCCATTATAATATTTATCTGCAGATTGATACACATTTGGTACTATTCCAAGCCATGAAGCAAGCTTGTCTCCCGATGAAAAGTCATTGAAATCACCGATTTCAGCAATCAGTGTTGCAGCACTTAACTCACCGATACCTGGGCAAGACATCAAAATATCCATATCATGTTTATGATGTTTGTAAACGTAATTGAACATTTGTGTTTCCATAATGCTTATTTGCTCATCAATATCTTGGATCAAGTTTAGGCATGTTCGAAGCCTTACTGCAGCACTTTGAGACATTTCACGTTCAAGAATCTCTTTGATCTGCTCACTCTTTTTACGAACATTTGGACTGAGTTTGTCTACTATTTCGTCAAACTTCTTACCAGAACAGATTCCTGATAGAACCATTTTGCCATTCTTACCAAAAATATCAGTGAGTACATCACTGAGATGAAACATTTCCGAAGAAAGAATGGCGTGTGCTTGATTTTTTATATCAGTTCTTTTTCGCACAAGATTGTGACGAAGACGCACATATGATCTGAATTCTCTGTGGTGTTTGGGAAAAACTCTTGAAGGCTTGACCATGTTATTTAAAGCAAGTTGTGCAATAAATTCAGAATCGATCTTATCCGTCTTTTTATGAGAATAGGCCTTCATATCACGTGCATTTCCAACAATTACTGTTACGTGACTAATTAGTGTGTCATAGATTGGAACCCAAAAGTCACTTGTTGATTCACATGCAACAACATCACACTGCTTTTCGATTATCCAGGATTTGAGATCTAAAATTCCTTGGTCATTCCTTTCGAAACGCTTTTGTGCCATTTCATCTGATCTGCTGAGTATTGTGGCTATTAAAAAACGTTTATGGAGATCTAAACCACAAGCTTTGTTTATTAGTACTGACAATATATATTACCTCATTTTTTAATGGGCAGTGTGATTGCCTCGAAGGCAATTTAGCATCCGTGATCGAAGTCACAATTGAGCTTTCGATGGCAATTCACTGGTTAGTTTTCTGACGGCTTCGAAGAACCAAAATAATGACAACCTATCCTGCCCAAAGAATAGTTGGAGTAATAACAAAAAAAGGTTATGCAAGCAAGCTGTCCCAAAACTAATTCACATTATACAATTCGGCTATATTTTATCATAATTGGGCAATTATTGATTATAATTCAATGTTATTATCCCAGATAGATAGATTTCATTTGATTTGTACACACGCTTTTAGTTTTGGGACAGCCTGCAAGGGGTACTTTCATTTTTTGAGCATGTCATTCGAAGAATTTCATGTGCGTTTTCTGGACGTTTATATAACAAAAAAAATATAAACTTTATGGTAGAAGCTCTGATAAATGAAGATGCCAGTGTTAGAAAATATGCAGCAATGGGTCTTACTCAGGTTTCCGATAAAAAAGCAATAAAGCCACTTATTCATGCTTTGGATGATGAAGATATTCGTGTTCGGAAATATGCAGCTAAAGCATTGGGGAATATTGGAGAAGACGTTATAGAACCTCTAGTTAAAATTTTGGAAAATAAAGATAATTTCAGTAAAAAGAGATTATTAAGAGCAGTTGTGGAGGCTTTGGGATTTGTCGGAAATTCAAAAGCAGTGGATCCACTTATTAGAGCTCTTTCTATTAAAGATGTATATGTTAAAAAAGTTGCAGCTCTTGCACTCGGAAAATTGAACAATCCAAAAGTTATTAAATCACTTGAAAATTGTTTAAATGATGAAAATAAGCAAGTTAAGGAAGCTGCAAAACAATCTATAGATATGATCAAACGTAAAAAAAATTATTGAAATGAAAGAAAATATGAAATGGAGATTGTCGGAAAAGTACCCTAAAAGCACTTAAATTGAAACTTTTAAAATTATCATTCCAACTAAATCACTATGCTACGCCTTGTATAGTTTAGATCGTAAAGCTGAAATATTGAAAAACAAGGCTTTTCCGACAGTCTCAAATGTTTTATTCACATTAAGGTAAATGTTCTTGGTTAGTAACAATGAGATTGTCGGAAAAGCCTAATTTTCGAATATTTCAGCTTTACTGTATAAACTTGACTGGGAATTTTCATTCAGGTACTTTTCCGACAATCTCTGAATAGGATTTACAACAACATTGAATCTATGAAGGGCACTTAATTCACTATATACCTCTTGAGGAATTAAAATTCTAGAAATTCTGAGACATTTTAAAAGTACACTACCAACAGCAAGTGAGATTAGAGCACTTGTATCTTCAACTACTATTGTTTCATAGATTTCTTTTTGAGTCTTTTTTGGCACGTTCAATACTCTCCTCTAAGGTTTCTTTGCCAACTTTTATTTGTTGTGCAGTATCGAAACCAACAATACGTGCGAAATCATCAAAACAGAGTTTTCCTTCAAGGAATTGTTTTGTTACCATCTCTTTTATTTGGCGTATTTCTATTTCATGTTTTACATGTGCAACAAGTGCATCACGTACAACATCTGATCTTCTTTTAAATTCGGATTTAGCAATTTGATCTAGCTCATTTAGGAGTCTGGAATCAACTCTCATGCTTATTTGTTCAAGAGACATATTATCACCCAATGAAATACATTTAATTGAGGCTCTGGCATTCCAAAGTATATTCGTTATTTTTTGATTTATGAGATTGTTAAGGTATGTAGTTATAAAAAATTTATTTATAAATATTTAAATTGAAATTCTATCTAAAATCTAACTATCCTGGTTATTTAAGTATATATTATTGCTAAAAATCCAAAAATAACAATAATTGAGATTTAATTATAATGTATTCATTAGCACCTACTTTAAATACATTCCGATACAGTTGAATTAATTCTTTTGAGTTTGGGCAGATATTGTATCAAAAATTGCCTAAAATACCCTCAATCCAAACCCTTGGAAGGAAATTTAAGAAAAACTGAACCGTCCTAAGTGTTTATTGGCATTTTAAAGCTGTTACATCCATTTTGCCGAAGGCTCACTTACATATTTATATTATTTTTGCTCTGGAAATAGCATTTACTGATGGGGCATGAACGCTTATTCTTTTTTAGGCCACACCGTATAAAAACAAGGTTTTCAGCAACCCATCATACAAAATATATATTTCAACAGCAATGGTGCAGTCCCTGACGCACCCACTACTATTCTGAGCCGCCGCATGCATATAGTCTCTTCCATCCTATCCCTTCACATGTATAGTTGAAGTCCCGACCCCTTTCCTTTTCACACCAATCCTCACAGGTATGCGCCGGGTAAGCTGGTCGATATGGCTGATCACACCAATGGTCCTGCCAGATAACCTCAGGCTTTCCAGTGCGTTCAAGGCGGCATCCAGGGTCTCGCTGTCCAGTGTGCCAAAGCCCTCGTTCAAAAACAGTGATTCCAGCCTTGAGCGCCCGCTGCTTCGTTCAGATAAGTGCCAGGGCCAGCGACAGGCTGACCAGGAATGACCCGCCGCCGGATAAGGATCTCGACCGGGCGTTGTTCGCCTGCGTTCCACAGGTCTATTACTACCGTATACTTCAGGTCAACAGCCCTTAATGCATACCTGGAAGTTATATCAGACAACTGGCGGTTTGCGATTGTAATGAGCAGGTCGAACATGGTCTGCAGGGCAAAGTCCCTCAGGCTGTTTGCAGGTATTACCCCTGCAAGTTTCTGCCATCATTCCATTTCAGCCCTGGCCCCTTCGAGTTTCGAGACTTTTTATTATTTCCTGAAACGCTTTATAACCACAGAGTGCACAGAGAAAACAATAACGCTCTGTGTTCTCTGTGTTCTCTGTGGTTGATCTTCTTTCCATGATCCATTTATCATACTTGATCAGAATAAATTAAAAAATAAAACGGTTTGTTGCTTTGAATCCTGTTTAATGGTTATTATATGTAAGTTCACTACAAATTAATTGCCCTATTTGGTTTTAACTCTTTGAGGATTGCCTTGAGTTCCCTTCATTGAAATTTCAATGGCTTGTTAGGGGTTTACATAGGCTGTTATAACCTGAAATTCAGGGTTTCATAGGCTACACCCACTCAAAATTAGCCGACTGTACTTCATTACACTTGGATTTTTATAGCCCCAAAAACCCTGAATCTCAGGTTATATGCACGCAGATGCTTATGTTTCCAGATACCTGTCCTGATCATATCTGTGCTTAATCGAGCAACTCCTTCTTAGAGTTGCATGTGCTGTCATAAGTTGTGGCCATCATACCCGGCCAGTGTAAAACCGAAAACCTTTGAATAAAAATCAAGCTCGCAATCAAGCGCACGTTTGATATTCTCAGCTCGGCGGAACCCATGCTGCTCGCCCTCAAATAATACATATTCCACTGGTAATCCTTTTGCACGCATCCCGTCCACCATCATCTCGGTCTGGTTGGGTGGAACTATTTTATCTTCAAGTCCCTGAAAAAAGATCACAGGACATGATAAGCGCTCAATGGAGTTGATAGGTGAGCGTTCGCTATATAGCTCGTTTCCTTCATAAAAAGGACCTATCAACCGGTCAAGGTAACGCGACTCGAACTTATGTGTATCCTTTACCATGGCTTCAAGATCGCTGACTCCGTAGTAACTGGCTCCTGCTTTGAAAGCATTGCGGAAGGTGAGTGCACATAGAGTAGTATAACCTCCTGCACTTCCTCCTCTAATAGCAAGCCGCTCACTGTCAACCTTGCCCTGCTCAATAAGGTATCGTGCACCGTTCACACAATCGTCCACATCAACGATTCCCCACTGGCCATCCAGACGCTGGCGGTACTGTCTGCCATAGCCGGTACTTCCTCCGTAGTTCACATCAAGTACAGCTATTCCACGGGTTGTCCAGTACTGTATCATCAGGTTAAATGTATCTGAAGTAGATGCAGTCGGACCTCCGTGGCTGATGACAAGTAAGGGGGGCATCTCATCAGGCGCAGCTGCGAATTCAGGATTTTTGGGTGGATAAAAGAAAGCGTTTGCTGTGAGTCCGTGCTCAGTCGGATATTCAATAGGCTTTGGTTTTGAGAGATAGTTAATATCAATATCAACACCTACCACAATCTCACTTGAGCAGCGCATCTCATGCATCTTGTGTGTATCAAGATCAAGCCTGACCACTGATGGTGCAGCTGTAGGTGAACCCCCGATAAATACTATATATCCTGGTACAGCTTTGAGATATCCTATTGAAGTATAAGGAGTATTGATCACATCAAGTCTGCCTGATACTGTATCAATACTTGCTAAGTACCAGGTTCCCTGTCTGGTATAGGTGCATATGATACGGTTCGTTGATGCAAATGAATAAGTGGACTGTCCAAAGACCCACTGCGGCAGGCCAAATTCTGCTTCTATCTGGCAAACCGGCTTGATATTTTTATTATTTTTATTATTATTTAGGCAGTAGAGATTCCACCAGCCGTTTTTATCTGAAATGAAGTATAAAGTACCATCAGGCGACCACTCTGGCTGGAATATAGATTCGTCAACGCCACCTGCTATCTGGTCTATATGTCCGATCGATCCGTCTTTTTCTATTTCACCTACCCATAGTTGTGTACCATCCCATGGCATGTTAGGATGGTTCCAGGTAAGCCAGGCAAGATGTGAGCCGCTGGGACTCAGCCGGGGAGATGAATAAAAATCATGACCGGATACCAGTACCTGACATTCATTATTAGCATCAAGATCAATACTTACCAGAGTATTGGTTGGTTCTTGTTTTGAGTGTGTATGATCCTCGCGTACACATATCAAGTTATTCCTGATATTATCAATAATGATATCAGCAAAACGATAATCCAGTGCAGGAGTAAGTGGGTGCGGGTCATCCCCGGAAAATTGACGGTAGAGACGTTGATCATCGAAATTTGAGAAATATGTTGTGCCTTCTACAACTGTGAATGATCCGCCGCCGTACTCGTGTACTCGTGTACGGGCATTAAAGTGAGGTGGCGTGATATCTGTACTTAGAGTGTCTGGTGAGTGACGTACTATTACGTACCGTCCACCTTCTTTTGGTCTGTTCTCTATCCAGTAGATATCCGGTCCATCGATAACTATCTGTTCAAGTCTGATGGTTCCTGAGACGATCATATCTGATGTGACTGGAGATTTCCAGGAGCCGTATGGGGTTATTTTTTTTATGGTATTCATATGTATTAAGCAGGTATGTGCTTATTATTAAATATTATTAAGTGATCAAATATACTACTCTGTAAGTGTAATTTGGAACTCTATATAAAACCACTAAAATAATGTCCACTGAAGTATTTACCGCTGCAATAACTATTTGCCGAGTAGCCGGGGGCCGTTGCCAGCCCCAAGCCCTCTAAGAACCGGACTTGCGACTTTAATCACATCCGGCTCAAGCCTTCCATGACCCTTTTTGTATCGGGCAGCAGTTCTCACTTAGATCACTGCTTTTGTAATTCCGGTCTGCAGCCTATTAACACATTAAGCGTCTGTAAGTCTCTCGCTTTTCAGCGTCGTTGAGTGTCTTACATTGACAGGTTTGCCTCCGTTCATACAATGAAACACCATTGGCAAGTCTGCACCCTTTCAGATTGAGGCAAAGTCTGAACCTCTATCCAGTCCATTACAAACTGGCATTCGCTTTTTACCGTTTCCGCTACCCTCTGAGCCATCGTCGGTCCTCACGGACTCTCTACCCAGATAACTGGGAGCTCATGGGGCTTACCAAGTTCCATACCTTGAATAATTTCTAAATGCCTTAGAAGCCATCTATAAGCCGAGAATCATATGTCCATTCCCTGTAATGTGTACGAAGCCATTATAGTCTAATTCTGTGCCTTTTGGCTCAAGCGTATACAGTCTGCTTTCGCTTGTCACTATTTACGACTCTTACGATGATTCAACTTTCGTTTCTTCTTAGCATTCATTACCCTAGCAGATTGTCCGCATCAGACTTCCAGGTTTTGTCCACCTTGGACTGCGAGCATCAGACATTCCATTACTAATACTGCATGTCACAGTAGGGTCACTCGGAAGGGAGCGAGCGGCATTTCTGCAATTCATGATAGGACTTTCTTGTCACAACCGTACTAATAGTACAAAGTCTTCATATACTTTAATAAAACGGTTTGTTGCTTTGAATCCTGCCTAATGGTTATTTGTCAGAGAGCTTATAAAACATGAAATTATTTTCGTTCCTTTGATGCTGGTAGCCCTTGCATACTAATTAATCCAGTCGTACTCCACACCATAATTCACTATTGCAAATATTCTTTGTATAGGACTTACAACAACCTTAAATCTATGAAAGGCACTTAATTCTACAATGAAATCTGGCTCAAATAAAATAAATCTTCCAGTTATCGTAGAAAAAGATGAAGATGGATTTTATGTAGTAGAGTGTCCGCTTTTAAGAAGTTGTTATACTCAAGGAAAGACCCTCGATGAGGCGCTCACGAACATCCATGAAGTCATTGAGATGTGTCTCGATGATGAGACCGAAGATGTAATTTCCGATATTGCAAATATCCAGGAATTTAGTTTTCATACATTAGCGGTTGAAGTATGAAACTGCCACTTATATCAGGCAAAGAGGCAGTAAAAGCCTTTGAAAAACTCATTTAAGGATTTTGTTCTCCTATCCCTTAACATGTATAGTTGATGTCCCGACCCCTGTCCTTTTCACATCTATCCTCACAGGTATGCGCCGGGTAAGCTAGTCGATGTGGCTGAATCACGCCGATGGTCCTGCCGGATAACCACAGGCTTTCAAGTGCGTTTAAGGCGGCATCCGGGGTCTCGCTGTCCAGTGTGCCAAAGCCCTCGTCCAAAAACAATAATCTCAGCCTTGAGCGCCCGCTGCTTCGTTCTGAGAAGTGCCAGGGCCAGCCCCAGGCTAACCAGGAATGACCCGCCGCTAGATAAGGGTCCCGACCGGGCGTTACTCTCCTGCGTTCCACAGGTCTATTACTACCATATCCTTCACGTCAACAGCCCTTAATGCATACCTGGAGGAGCATAAATCCCCCATCCCACAGTCAACGACCCCGGATTTTACTTCGCTTAAATTCGGGGCATCTATGGAGTTAAAAGTTGGGTGTAAGGTGCGTGTAGATAGAGGTGAGGTGGGCAAATATGAATTATCTTGCTCGTTGTTAGCTCTTTTTATATACTACTCTATCCGAATTCTCAATTTCTTTTTTCCGTAAATGGTTTAGAATACGGTTTAGATCATAATCATATTCCCCAGCGATCTGTTTGCGGATTTTATGAATCTCTTCAACAATAGGATCCTTCCACATTATTTTCCTCCTTCCGGCATCTCTAGAATCTCCTCCGGTGTAATGATAACTGGTGTCTTGCGGCCAAGCGTGGTATTGACATTATTGAGGCGCTGAATAATCACACCATTTGCAATATGTTTACAATTCCAAGTAAGCAAATAATCCAGCTCATATACTACTGCACATGCCAAGTGCACTACATCCAACTGTGCTGAGTATGGTAAGCCAAGTTCTTTCTGATACTCTATGGCTAAGGATTCTACCTCTTCACTTAACGCTAAAATCGGGATATCCTTTACAATAGCTAAACGTCGCGATGCAGCATCAGAATCTCCGGCACTTATCTCATCTAAAACTGCTTCGGAAATGTAGATATCAAAGTTGGGACGAACTTGCTGCCACCACTCATAAGTAATTTGCTGATGAGCAGCCACAATCAAGTCTCGGCTTGGGCGTGCTGTAAGGTAGCTTGGAATTGTTGATTCTAAATATAATGTCAGATTTCTTAAATTCATGTACATGATGATTATCTTCCATGATATAGAAATAATTATCTGATAACTTAAGATATACAATATAGTAACCCACCCTATGAAAGCAATTGTCTACTTAATTAATCCGACCTCTGAATCAATAGAAGGATGTGGCTGATCACACCAATGGTCCTGCTAGATAACCGCAGGCTTTCCAGTGCGTTTAAGGCGGCATCCAGGGTCTCGCTGTCCAGTGTGCCAAAGCCCTCGTTCAAAAACAGTGATTCCAGCCTTGAGCGCCCGCTGCTTCGTTCAGATAAGTGCCAGGGCCAGCGACAGGCTGACCAGGAATGACTCGCCGCCGGATAAGGGTCTCGACCGGGCGTTGTCCGCCTGCGTTCCACAGGTCTATTACTACAATATCCTTTAGGTCAACAAATCGAAGGGCGTATCTGAATACCACTGGATTTTGAATTATCGGGCAATCTCTGAAATATGAGTTATCCACACACAAGCCCATTCGCACTTGATGATGTGTCAATTCATTTTTATTTTAAGTCCAAATGTGTGTTTCAACGATTCTTTCAGTATGTCCAACTCTGTAAATGTTCCAATTCTTCTGTAAATCTCAGATAGACGAACGGTCGCAATATTATCAGTCATAATAATAGAATCACTTAGAAGGCCAGTT
>JAAXOC010000116.1 GCA_014237145.1 ANME-2 cluster archaeon | reverse complement strand
TTCAATCCGAACCTTTAGGAGGAAATTTAAGAAAAACTGAACCGTCCTATGTGTTTATTGGCATTTTAAAGCTGTTACATCCATTTTGCCGGAGGCTCATTTCTATAAATAATACATTTATTTTTAAAAAAACACATAACAACAACTATTTTATCCTTCCACATCCATCTTAATCCCGATGAAAGTCTACAAGAACTATGATGACCTGCCCAAGATCAAATTCCCCCGAGGTCAGGAAGTATTTATCAGCGACAGTACGATCCGGGACGGCTCTCAGATGCCGGGTGTCGTTATGTCAAAAAGCCATAAACTCCAGATTTTTGAGTATCTTCACCAGATCGGAATAGAAAAACTGGAAACCTTTGTATTTAACCATCGGGACAAAGAAGCAACGAGATCTATGCTGGACAAGGGATACGAGTTCCCAGAGGTCACAGGATGGGCCAGGGCAAATCCTGCCGACATTGATCTGGTACTGGAGATGGACGGGATAGAAGAAACCGGCATACTGATGTCTGTTTCGGATTCGCATGTAATTGACAAGATGGGACTTCCTTCAAGGGAGGCCGCAGAAGAGAAATACCTGGACGCACTGCAATATGCAGTAGACCACGGACTGCGCACCCGCGCACATATCGAAGATATGACCCGTGCCGACAACTACGGTTTTGTGTTCCCGCTTGTCGAAAAATTGATAGAGATCGACCCGGACTGTATTATCCGTTTATGCGATACCCTTGGCATGGGAATACCTTTTGAAGGTGTGGACGAACCATATGGCATCCCGACAATGGTCAAATACCTTCATGACGAAATGAAAGTCAAGAATATTGAGACCCATGTCCATGATGACTTCGGGTTGGGTATGGCAAACACACTTGCAGGATACTGGCATGGTGCCAACTGGGCAAGCCTCACGTTTTTAGGTATCGGTGAGCGTGCCGGAAACACAGAAATAGAGAAGGTGGTGCTGTTTTTGCAAGAGAGGGTGGAAGGGTTTGATAAATATAACCTGGAATCAGTAACTGAGTTTGCCAGATTCATGGAAAAAGAGATCGGTATCCGGGTGCCCCGTAACAAGGCCGTCGTAGGTAAGAATATATTTGCCCATGAAAGCGGTATACACACAGCCGGGGTCATCAAAAACCCATTCACTTACGAGGCCTACCTGCCAGAGCTTGTGGGTGGGAAGCGGCTGTTGCTGATCGGCGATTCATCCGGACTTGAAGTACTCAGGCATAAGGTAGAAGAAACCCTGAATGAATTGATGGGTGTCAGGGCAAAAGTACTGAAACGAGACCCCAGGCTAAAAGAGATCCAGGACCATATCCATCGGCTCTATGATGAAGAACTAAGAGTATCCAGCATCTCTGATGAGGAATTGAGGGGTTATGTTGAGAAATACTTCATGTTCGAACCGATCGTAGAATCCGAAACCCACGAAAAAGCAAATATACGCTGAGAAAATAATTTTACCGGCGGAAAAGCCCGCCGGTCTATCTTGTTTATTTATTTATTTATTTTAACTTAGCTATAATAGCATCACTCATCTCGCTTAGTTTTGCACTGCCGCCCATATCATAGGTGACATGTTTGCCTTCTGCTATTACTGATTCAGTTGCATCGAAAATTGCCTTTGCCTGCTCCTTCTCACCAAGATAATCCAGCATCCATGCCCCCGCCAGTATGGTTGCTACCGGATTGACCTTATCCTGGCCCGCATATTTCGGCGCTGAACCGTGGGCAGGCTCGAACATGGCATAACTATCGCCAATATTAGCAGAATATATCAACCCGATACTGCCAACCAGCGCACTGCACTCCTCGCTGATCACGTCCATGAACAAATTGGTTGACAGCAGGATGGATTCATTGAATAACTTGGGGTTCTTGATCAACTGCTGGGCGATATTGTCAATATGGTATTCCCAGACCTCCATCTCAGGATACTCCTGGTGTACCTTTTCCACTTCTTCTAAGAATGTACCGCAGGTCAGCTTGAGAATATTGCTCTTATGGATGGGCACCACCTTCTTCCAGCCCCTGCGCTTTGCCTCCTCAAAGGCATACCTGGCAATAAGGCTGCTATTGGTGCGGGTTATCTTGCGAATGGCAATATAAACATCATCAGTAAGCTTGATCTCTTCACCGATATACAACCCTTCCGTACCTTCCCTGATGCATACGAAATCCACATCCCCCAGAGGTTTGGCAGTGTTGGGGAATGTCCTGGTCGGTCTTACATTGGCGTACAGGTTAAATTTCTGCCTGATAGATACGGCAACGCTCTTGGGTGAACCTGCACCGCCCGGTGTTGTAGTAGGTCCCTTGAAACATGCATCGGTTTTTTCAAGCAGGTCCCAGGTTTGTTTTGGAATTAGTGAATCGCCACCATTGGCCTCCCACCAGGTAGCTCCAGCCTCACAAGTTATGAACTCTACATTTGTACCGGCAGCCCGGGTAACTGCGATCATGGCATCTACCAGTTCAGGTCCCACACCGTCTCCTTTTATTATTGCTGCTTTTTTACTCATAATATTTCACATCTGCTCTTTCATTCAAATCCGGCTATATTTGGTAATTATTTCATTTAAGGGCTTCGAACGGTGTTCATCCAATTGTAACAAGCTTAAAATGTGCATATAGAGATTTTTTTTATCTATCCGACCTTGTCCTTGTAGTACTGTAACGCTTTTCTTATTACATCGGTTTCGGGTTCGCGGTACATTGCATTCATATCCCCATTACCGGAATACATATCTACTCCCCTTATCACCACTGCCGGTGTACCCCAATCACCTTCACCCATAAGGAAATTGGCAAACCCGGCTATCTCATCCACCACTGCCTCGTTGGCAACTTCCAGTTCGACCCCGAACAGGTCAGTGCTGCCCCTCCAGTCATGGTGGGTGTCGATACCCGAAATCCCCAGGGCAATACCTGTTTGCCCTTCCCGAAACGCCCTGCCATTGGTATCGGTGATGATAACACTGACCAGTTTGCCTGTTAGCCTGAAAAAATCTTCTTTAAGCTGCCTGGCACTTTCATCCGGGTCAGCGGGCAGCAATAATAATCCATGCTCCACATTTGACTCATCAATACCTGCATTGATGCAGACATTCCCGCTTACGTGCCGGACAAGGAAGATGGGGGATTCAATGAGAACTTCCGTACTTTCATTGAGCACTGCCTGGACGAAGGCTGGGTCATTTCCAATTTTTTTAGAAATTCTCTCTGCTTCCGGTGTGGGAGTTATGGTTCCAGGATCGATAACCAACGCCTGCGCCTTGGACACGATTGTTGAGGCGATCACAATAATGTCGTGTTCTTCTATTGTCGTTCGCTTGTTGATGAGCCCGGCAAGGTCATGACCCTGTTCTATCATGGGCATGTTATCCACTGTGAAAACACTTAATTTCAATATTATTCCTCTCATAAATTATGTCAGGTAAACACTGCTGCAAACATTTGAATTTTAGACATTCGTATTTTGGACATTCATGTTTTATAGACTTTGATTATATTACTATTGTAGGAACGTTTAAGTGATTACTCATATATAAAAAAATTAGTAAAACTTTCAATATAGATGTATTTAATTTATAAATATTTATTATGATAATTCATACTTTAGACACGATGTAAAATATGGTTAAAGTTCTGGTTGTAGATGATTCTATTTTAACACGGACAATGTTAAACAATATTTAGATAGAAAACGGTTATGATGTTGATGAGGCTGTTAACGGGAACGAAGCAGTTTCCAGGTATGACGAGGTCAAACCCGACCTTGTATTGATGGACCTAGTGATGCCTGAAAAGGATGGGTTGAATACAATAAAGGACATAATCAGCAAGGATTCCAGCACAAAGATCATTGTTTGCAGTGCCGATATCCAGATATCGATAAACACGTCTACTTTATTGTCAAGAACCTAATGATACAGATTTTAGCATTCCTCTTCCACAAACCATATGTAAAGGGGAGGGCTATTCGTTAACGATGGCAGAAATATATCCCGGCACTGAGACCAGGTCACTGCTGATCCAACTGGGCTACAATGAAGCACTAATACAGGATATCCAAAGTGAACTCAATACTTTGTTCAGGGAGACCGGATTTCCTGAAATTAAAAGATCAATTTTTTCTGCCAGCCAGAAAAAGGATATAACACAACTGGTGGATTCCTTGAAGACGCTGATGGTCTCACTGGAAGACAAAGGCTTTTACCGACCTGATATTCCCCAACCGCTGCTTAAGCTTTTGGTGAACGGCCTGAACCTGAAGAACGAGGATATTTTTGCGATCCTTGACAGGTCAAGTATACCTGATGAACTAAAAAGAAATGAAAAGGAATTCCTTGTTTCATGTGCTGCCATAACCCAGCTTGGTTACATACTCCTGCGCTGCCTGGTACCAGAGGTAAAGGCTGTGAGTGCAGGACCCCATGTATGTATCATGATCGATGGTTTTTCGCCAGGTTCAATGATGTTCATTGATTTCAGCCTGGATGCGATAAACGAAGTAAATGTCAAGCAGGTATATGACAGGCGGGATAATTTATATTATCTTAAAAATCCGGACGAGATATCCGGACTGGATGAGGAGACATCCGGTTTGTTGATGAAATATTACTCTTCCTTCCAGGTGACCACAAATATTGGTCTAAGTCATATTATTCATAATAACCTGGGCATTGTCTATGATACGGCTGGCAGGTACGGGGAGGCAATCGAAGAGTATGGGGAGGCTCTCAAACTTGATCCGGATTATATTGAAGCCCACAATAACATGGCTGTCATACATGACAGGATGAGCAGGAATGAGGAAGCAATTGGTGAACTCCAGGAGGTATTAGGACTCAACCCGGGATACACAGAAGGACATAGCAACCTTGCACATGTCTATACCGGGATGGGTCGATACGATGAAGCGATCTTTGAGCTTGAAAAAGCACTGGGGCTTGATCCTGACTATGTGCCGGCACATAACAGTCTGGGTCATATCTTTGCCGGACAAAAGAAATACCCTGAGGCAGTAAAGGAATTCCAGGAAGCTATCAGGCTTGACCTAAAATATGTCCTGGCCCACAATAATCTTGGACATGTCTATCTGGAGCTTGAGAAGTATGATGATGCGATAAAGGAGTTTGAGCAGGTCACAAAGCTGGACCCCATGTTTACCGAGGCACACCAGGGTATGGGATTGGCCTGCTACAACAAGGGTAGATATGATAAGGCAGCCCACGCCTGGGCCCGGGCAGTCTATCTTAAACCGGAATTAATGGACTGTGTGCCTGATAAGTTGAAACTCAAAGTGAACATGGGCATTTCAAGGCTCAAGTTCTCGAAATGAAATTAACTGCAAACCGATTCGCAGTCAAGGTAAAAGATATATAAAATCTACGTATTCTTATATATGTGAAAATTAAGAATGGAGATGTCAAATTGATAAAGAAATCAACAATCCGGTTAATCGTCCTGATGATCATTACTTCACTGATTACCCTGAGTGGATGTACACAGGCTCCCGATTCAGCCACTGATCCAGATACGAAGGATAACAAAAGTGAATCACAAGACGGGGATTACATTTATGGAACTGCTGTGGTCGAATCCACCGAAATACTGGTTCTCGAATCATTTCCTGTACAGATACATGTAGGTGCAAAAGGCTACCTGCCAGACGGCTGCACCGGGATTGACAGGGTTGAAGCAAAAAGAGATGGCAATACATTCACAGTTACGATAACAACAAAACGACCAAAAGATATGATGTGTACACAGGCCATTGTACCCTACGAAGAAAAAGTCCCGCTTGATGTT
>JAAXOC010000115.1 GCA_014237145.1 ANME-2 cluster archaeon | reverse complement strand
GGCAAATCTTGAACCTTTATACAACTTATTACAAGTTGCCTTTCGCTTTTTACCAATTCCTCTACCCTCTGCGCCATCATTGCCCCTTGCGAGGTCATTACCCGGACACTCCGGGAGCACATAGGGCTTACCAAGTTCTACATCACAAATAATTACAAACACTTTAGGAGCCATCTTTAAGCCGGGAATCATTTGTCCATCTCCCATAATGTAATCCGAGCCACTATGGTCTGATTCCGTACCTTTTGGTGCAAGCGTTTCAGTCCATTTCGCTTGTTCCGTTTTACGACTCTTACAATGATTCAACTTTCGTTTCTCCATGGTGTTTTTATCCTAACAGATTGTTTGATTTAGACTGTCAAATTTCTCCATATTGTCCTGAGGGCCTTACACCCCAGCATTACTACTGACGCATATCTCAGTAGGATTACCCCAAATGGAAGGGGCAGCACAAGGCAATTTATGATGTAACTTCTTGTCACAGCGAATTGTAACGGTCTCTTATTTTCCAGATATGGAAATCCTTATGTGCTTACTCACTTTTCAATACCTCTACTTGTTTCATTTTTCCAGTTCGCACCCCGCGCCAGCCCCGCTGTTTGTGTGAAGACTGCATGTGGATGGTGGCCCCGGGTGTTGTTGTGTGCTGCCGGTAGTAGCCATGGCTGTTAAAATATAATTTTTATGAACTACTGTACTGCAAAGAACGCAAAGCCGATACAACATTGTCTTTGCGACCTTCGCGTGCTTTGCGGTGAATTTGTTTTATTCCAGCACAACACCCGGCCTTCATGTCACCCGCTTCCACCCGCACCGCCGCTGCCCCCTCGTCAACTGACCAGCCCCCATCCCAGGGGTCGCCTGGATTCGGGGTGGCAGGTGCGCTGCTGGGGATTGCACTTGTGGTGATGGTAAGGCGGAGCTGAATCAATGGTGGTTCCGGGTACCCTGCTGATGGCTGCGGCAGGGAACATCGACGGGCAGACAGAAACCATCTGATCAAACTCCCCGCCCCCCCTTCCTCCGCCTCACCAGACACCTCCACTCATTCCCGATCAACTCCTCCCGCCCTGCCATCTTCAATCCTTCAAGTACCAGCCCGTGATTCCTCTGATCCCTGTACTGCATCAGTGCCCGCTGAATCCTCTTCTCCCTACCCTTTGCCACATGCACCACCTCCATAGTAAAGGGATTGATGCCAGTAAAATACATGCAAGTGGAAACCGTCATAGGCGTAGGCGTAAAGTCCTGCACCTGCTCGGTGTACAGGTCATTGTCCCTGATATACTCGGCAAGTTCCACCATATCCTCAACCGTGCATCCTGGATGGCCGGACATAAAATAAGGTATTATGTACTGCTTTTTCCCCAGTTCCTTGTTCACTTCTTTGAACTTGCTCCCGAATTCCTCGAACACTTCCCTTGAAGGCTTGCACATAATATTAGTCACATGCCCGCTCACATGTTCGGGTGCCACCTTGAGCTGCCCGCTGACATGGTGCTCACACAGATCATGAAAATAACCTGAATGGTCGGCCAGAACCAGGTCATACCGTATACCCGAACCCACAAACACCTTTCTCACGCCCGGAATACTGCGCAGGCGGCGCAGGAGTTCCACCTGCTGCTCATGGCTGGTGTCAAGGCTCTTGCACAGCGGGTGCGTGCATATCTTATCAGCACATGCACCCTCTGTTTCCCACCGGCCGCAGGTCATGCCGTACATATTGGCAGTGGGGCCGCCCACATCCTGCACGATACCTTTGAAACCAGGCATCTGCACCAGTCGTTCAACTTCATGCACCATGGACCCAATACTCCGGCTCTGCACGATGCGGCCCTGGTGGTGTGTTAATGCGCAAAAGGAGCATGATGCGAAGCAGCCCCTGTGGCTCACGATGGAGAACTTCACTGGTGCCAGGGCTGGTATGGGTTCTTTGTAGGACTGATGTGCCATCCTTGTATAGGGCAGTTCATACACATGGTCAAGCTCGGCTGTGGAGAGCGGCATAGCAGGTCTGTTCTGTATGACCACGGTCTTAGGGTGCTGTTGGGCAACAGGTCTGCCCCGTACCGGGTCCTGATTCTGGTAATGGAGCCTGAAAGCCCTGGCATATAGTCCCTTGTCCTGCGAAACCTCTGTGAAGGACGGCAGTTCAATATATCCCTCATGCCCTATTGCACGCCATTTTTTCAGTTCCAGCTTAATGACCGTTCCTGGGATGTCAGTAAGCTCGGTAAGGTCAGTATTGTTAATGATATCAGTATTGTTGCTGAGGTCGTTTGTATCCTTACCCACAGAAAGCCGGCGGGCAATCTCAACCACCTGCCGCTCCCCCATCCCGAACACCAGTATATCAGCCGGTGCATCTGCAAGGATGGACTGGCGTACCGAATCGGACCAGTGATCATAATGAGCGAAACGCCGCAGGCTGGCCTCGATGCCTCCCAGCACTATGGGAATATCAGGAAAAATGGCATGCAGCTTATCAGTGTACACGATGGCGGCGCGGTTGGGTCTTAAGCCCCCTGTGCCACCTGGGGAATATACGTCATCATGGCGTTTTTTCTTATTTGGCGTGTAGTTATTGACCATGGAATCAACATTGCCAGATGTTACGCCAAAGAACAGCCGGGGTTGGCCCAGTTTCGTAAAATCCGTATCGCTCTTCCAGTCGGGCTGGGCAATGATTCCCACTTTATAACCCGCATCCCACAGCATCCGTCCAACCAGGGCCGTACCAAATGAAGGATGGTCCACATAAGCGTCCCCAGTCACCAGGATAATATCGAATTGATGGAATCCAAGGGCTTTTGCTTCATCCAGTGACATTGGCAGGAAGGTAGGTTGGTTGTTCATGTTCAGGTCACGATATATTGAGCTTTTTTTGTTCACGTATAGGAAAATAGATACTTTCATGCAGGCTTAGAAAATGCGAACGAAGTGAGCATTTTCTTGACTATGTATTGAGCCTTTCCAGCCTGAATAGACTGTTAGGAGTTATCAGACTCAAGCAGCCACTTCCAGATCGGTTTTATTATTATTTTCTTATTATCCGGTTCTAATAATTCTTCATTTTCTAATGTTAGAATATATCCGTCCTTTAATTTATATCTCCTCATTGCTTCCAGTAATCCGGCGATTTCCCGTTGTTTTGTGACCGGATCATCAAGTTTTAACGATACCTGGATTGCCTGGGTTATTTTCAGATTTTCTTTTATGACAAAATCACATTCATTTTTATCCAAATGATAATATATTTCATCATATCTCCGTTTAAGCTGCAGGTATACTAAATTTTCAAGTCGTTTACCTGTATTTTCTGAGAAATTAAAAGAAACTGTTTTTAAAAAACTATTATCACCCACATATATTTTAGATGATGACACTTTTTGTTTTTTAATAGAATAATCAAATCTCCCTACCTGATATAGTAAAAACACGTTCTGGAAGTAATCAATGTAATTTTTAATTGTACTCAGGCTTTTAATTCCACACACTTTTTTTAATGTTGAATAGGAATATATTCCCCCAATATTAGAGAAAAGAAAAAGAACCAGGTCCTTTAACTCCTTTACCTCCCTCACTTTATATCTATTTAAAATATCCTTATTTAAAATATCTTCAAAATATTGTCTGGACAATTCAATATCATCGTTTTTCAGGATAAGGGGAAAACCTCCATTGTTAAAATACTCTAAAAAAGACGTATATATTTTCGTTCTTTGAGAACTTGTTAAGTGTTCCAGCTTAAGGTATTCGATCTCTTTAAGTCTGAGATATTCCCTGAAAGAAAAGGGGAATAATTTAATTACTTTATTTCTTCCGGTGAGATAAGTAGAAATTTCTGAACTTAAAAGATTTGAGTTTGAACCGGTAACAAATACTTTTATTCCCTGGGAATATAGATTGTTTACCCATTTTTCCCAGTAGATAATGTTTTGAACTTCATCTAAAAAGTACGTTATGTTTTCATTTTCTCCAAATAATTCTAAAACAATATCCTGTATTTCCGGGAAATTATCCAGATTGAAGTCCACTAACCTGATATCATCAAAATTGATGAAAACTTTGGTACCTTCAACTTTTTGTGATATTAATTTCAAAAGGGAACTTTTCCCACACCTTCTTATTCCTGAAATAACAATGATCTCATTGCCTTTGAGGTAGTATTCCAGATCAATGTCCCTGTCGATCAGGTCTTCCTTTTTGATGAACAGACTTTGCTGGTCAATGATTACCTGACGAAGTTTGTTTTTTTCCATATTACGAGTAAGCAGTTTTTTATTTATATAGCTTTCGTTACTATTTAATAAGTACTTATATTTACTTGTAAAATACTAATATATAAAATAATCGAATACATACACCATTTGCAACGACCAGTCCTATTACAAGCAGCAGATTGATTGCAACTATACTCGATAATCACTGGCAACTACCAGTATTAGTCTTGACGGTATGTCATTAATCGTATTAACTCGCCTGGCATACTAAAAGATTATTGATTGAAACAAATGTTATAATTAAAGCGTGACAGCATGAAGAGACGTATTTGATTTTTGAGACCACTGTCTGTAGATAACGATAAATTAATTTAATTTAAAAGAATAATGTTTTTAACTGATTTTTATTCTTCCTGCAGTACTATCTCACTGCTTTTCTTGACAATTGGCATTATTTTCTCTATCTCGGCCTCATCATTGATCGGGACCCTGACCCAGTGTTCTATATTTCTCTTAGCGGTATGTACTGCACCATCCTGGTGCTGGTCAGGCAGAGTATCCTTAACAGCCGTGTCTATTTTAGTGATCAGTACGCCTTTTGTCACGAGAATGGCAAAGGTCTTTCCATTGGCCTGGTAACTGGGGCATCCAAAGGTATTCTTTTGAGTGACATGGGACCAGCTAAGCACTATTTTCTCGAAGTTACACCTCAGATCCTTCATTTCTTTTTCTGAATATGATCTCATGATCATTACCCCCGATCTGGCCAGTACCCCTTCCTGCAATTGGCCTGACCTTTCATATACAATATGTACTGAAATATATTAAAAGTTATTTGTCGTCTTGGTTGTGACACCAGGCCAATCAAAAGTTGAGACGGGACACCCAACCGCAGCAGAGCTGCAGGGTATAGTTATTACGATCAAGCAAAATTCCGTTGATGGCAAATCCCAGTTCCCAAATTTCATCACCAGAATAGTACTTCATGCCATCACCACATGTTTTATTCCTTTTCTCAACCAAAAGATAACACTTTGATCTTTTACTTCACATCAAACTTAACGCCTATCTTGAAAAGCCTCTGTGTTGGCAGGTCTATCAATGGACACCCTGTTTGCTCCCGTACTTCGTCCAGTATCTCTCCAAGCCTCTGCTTATTGGGTGCAGACACAGTGAACCAGATATTATACTCGGCAGGACGCAGGTAGTTGTGTGACACCTCATCATACCCGTTGATAATCTCTGCCACTTCATCTATGCGCTCTTCTGGTACCTTCACAGCGGCCAGGGTGCTCTCGCCTCCTGCCTTCTTAATATTCAGGATAGGGCCTATCCTGCGTATGGCACCCTCACTTGTAAGACGCTCGATCCTCTGTATGATCTCATCTTCGCCGGAACCCAGTTTATAGGCCAGTTCGGCGAACGGACGTTTAACTAAGGGGAAATCCACCTGGATATTGTTCAGGATAGCTTTATCCAGCTCATCCAGCTCTATCATACAGCCTTGCCCCCGGCAGGTTCGTACACACAGTACGGCTCTTCAGCCATATAATCACCTGTTGCCGCATATGCCCGGGCACGGCATCCGCTGCACACCCTCCTGTACTCGCATATGCCGCACTTGCCTTTCAGCTTGTTGACATCCCTGATATCGTTGAACACCTTTGACTGCTCCCACACGTCCTTGAATCTCTGCTTACGGATATCCCCTGCCAGTGCGGGCAGGAATCCGCAGGGATACACCTCGCCAATATGGGACACAAAACAAAACCCGCTGCCGCCCAGGCACCCTTTGGTCATGGCCTCAAAGCCGTGGGTCTCCATTGTTATTTTGATACCTTCTTCCTTTGCCCGCTGGCGCATTATCCTGAAATAGTGGGGTGCGCATGTGGCTTTCAACTGCAAAGGCACCTTCTCCCGCTGGTCGTAGAACCAGTTCAGGACCCGCTCGTACTCCTCGGGCGGTATTTCATCTTCCTCTATTTCCTTGCCCCTGCCTGTCGGGACCAGCATGAAGATGTGCAGGGCCTGGGCATCCAGTTTTATCGCAAGGTCGAGGATAAGGGGTATTTGTTCTATGTTCCTCTTTGTTATGGTTGTGTTTATCTGAAAGCCTATACCTGCGTCCTTTATGTGCTGAATACCGACAAGAGCTGCGTCGAATGAGCCCTGCTCGCACCTGAAATCATCATGGGTTTTTGCATCAGAGCCATCGATACTGACACTTATCCGCTGAATACCGACATCCTTACAGCGGCTGGCGATTTGTGGTGTCATAAAAGTGCCGTTGGTGGCAAGTACTACTCTTAAACCTTTATCGGTCCCGTACTGGGCAATCTCATAAAAGTCATCCCGCAGCAGTGGTTCCCCGCCTGTCATGATGAGGATGGGTTTACCGAATTCTGCTAACTGGTCTATGAAATCCTTTGCTTCAGTGGTGGTGAGTTCATCTGGACTGGGTTCCGGGATGGCATCGGCCCGGCAGTGCCTGCATGCCAGGTTGCAGGCCCTGGTCAGTTCCCATGCTACAAGTCTGGGTGGTCTGGTCAATTAGGGGTATCCTCCGTGTTATGATATTTGGATTATTATGCTTTTAATCTGATATAATAATATCAGGTTCAGAGATGAATGTGTGTGTTATAACATATATAGAACTGATATGGCAAGAAAAACTAATTTAAAGATTGAAGGTATAATTATCCATTATGACTGAAGTCTCGCTAGTAACAGTTTATAAAGAGATAGTAGAAGTAAAGAGAAAACTCGATACAATCGAGGATCTGATTATACCTAAGGAAGAAGTTTCTAAAGAAGAACTTGAAGAGATAGAGCAGTTTAAGAAAGAATCTTTGAAGGGAGAACACGTTAGATGGGATGAACTAAAAAAGGAGCTGTCGCTGTGACTTCTTATGAAGTGCTCATCCATAAGAAACTCGCCAAAAGCACCAAAAATTTACCCAAAAACCATCTTGAGAAGTTTGCCGAATTAATAGATGCGCTGAGGATAAATCCATATCCATAGAAAGAGTTCGACTTAAAGAAAATTGAAGGAACTGAAGACACTTACAGAATCAGATTTGGAAAGTACAGGGTAATCTATTACATAGATAAAGAACAAAAAACGATTCACATTTTAAAATTTGAATTTCGAAAAAAAGTATACAGCTAAAATATTAAAAGAGGCAGAGTTGCGGGTTAAAAGGTGCATTTGTGCCCCATTTTTAGTGCCACGATTGTTATGCGGGTTTCAAGATATTCTGAGGATGCACACAACTCCCATCATCCGCAATGACGACACTCGGATTTCGCTACACTTCGTCCGAGGTCTCCATTACCTAACCCTCCTTTAAACCCCAGAAAAACAAAAACATCCACCTGGAAGTGAACCACATGCCAGGTGAAGATACACCAGTCCAGCACAAATCCTCCGAATCAGTCACAGACGCAGACGTCCAGCGCCTCCTGAACATCTCATTGGCAGGCTCAGGCGTGGTGGAAGGCCTAACACCCAGAACCCAGTCCGGTACCCCCATCCTGTACGACGAATACAGAATCCAACACGACAAGCCGTTCTAGAAATACGCCAAACTGAGCATGGTCTCGCCCCACGTCTTTATACCACTGGCAAAGCCGGGCCAGTCCATAGTATCGGGCTACAGGCCAAAGAAGGGAATAAAACTCCCCAGGTTGAAATAGATGAATGGGTCCGGCGGTCAACCTGAAAAACAAGTACCAGAACAACACCTGACCGTGATCAAGTTCAGAAACGGCAAGAAGATTGCCTATCCGCGCCTGGTCAACCAGCTATTGAGGTTCCCGGCGACCAACAAACATGAAGATGAGCCGGATGTGCTTAAGAGTGTGTTGCTCCTGTTACGGTCATCGGCACAGGTGGGAGACCAGGCTGTTATTATTGTGTGGGGAATTTTAAACCCCCATAATTGGGGATTTTCACACAGCCATTGACACATCAAGATTTAAGGAGAATATTATACTTTGTATACCACAAGAAAATGGAAATTTCGGACAGGATAAACAGGATTGACTGGATACGATCCAATCCTGTAAATTCTGTAAATCCTGTCAAAAGATTTGATTCAAACTAAGAAAATTACCCATATCGACATCGAAATGCGTTTATCATTTCCTATACGTGAACACTTATTATGAAAACGTGAATGGGAATACCCATTCACATTTCACGATCTATTGTTTATTTACGCCTCAATTGCAGACATACAATGGCCAAAAACCCACATAGTGCAGATACAACCCCAAATCCGGGTGTAGATGTACTTTCAGTCTCAGTGTCCTCTTTTTGAGTATCGTCTGATGATAGATCGGCAAGATTCAGGCTTTCACCCGGCTTTGTTGCACTGATCAGGTTTCCGGATGCGTCTTTCTCTACCTCGTATCCCAGTGCCTCAAAGTCGATCTTGTGATCCACGTGGCAGTCATCGCATATAAGCGCATCTTCCTTGGGTGAAACCCCATGGAAGATTCCCATATACCGGTGTGTATCTACGTACTGGATCGGGTCATATATCTTCCCTGTTGACTCAAAGAGTGCCTGGGTCATATTATCTTGCATAAGTACAGTCATTGTCACGAATGGCAACAAGTACGTGCCATCCCATGGCTGTCTGCCCAAATGTAGCCGGCTTGCATAAATCTTTGAAGCGGGATCATCTATTCCACCAGATGGCTTTGCCATAACCAAAATTCCATCTGAGTTAAATACAACCGGATCTGCGAGATCTATTATCTCAGACCTTCTGTTCCACCAGACCTGGATCGGTGCAGGATTGCTCTCACGCACATAGGTAGGGACATACATCGTTATTCCCAACAAATTATCGTCATTTGGGGTTCGGTGTTCCCAGTCACGTGACATCTCAACAGTATGCACCTTGCCGTATGCTGTGATGTGGCAGGTTGTACAGTATATCCTGTCTGTATGCTCGTTATATGTTGAGCCATTTGCATGCGGCATAGGATCATGACATCCCTCATTATCACATGAGACCACAACATCAGTATCATCGACCCTTAGGTCCATGCCTCTTCCTGATACATGATGATCAACAAAGGTATGACAGTCCTGGCATGTCATGCCAGCGCTCATATGGACATCAAGGTCTTCTGAAATATTAAGCGCACCCATTGCAAGCTCAAGATCACCACGTTTGTTATTATCTCCACCGCCTGCTGTTGCATGACAGCGCAGACACATCTCCGGGGTTGGCTGTCCGACATTCCTTGCAGCTTCGGTTGCATTGATAGACGGATCAGGACCTGAAGCTGTCTTCTTGTAATCAGGTGCATGGCAGATTAAGCAATCAATCTTCTCAATTGAAAAATCATTTTCAAGTAATCCATATCCGGCATGGCAATTACCACATAAGGCTTCATTTGATTTCACACCTATACAGAAATCGTTCACACCAATGAGTTTACCTGTCTGGGTGCCATTTTTTCCATCAATATATTCAGCTGTACCAAGCCATGTGTTATGGATCGAAGTTACAAAATCCTCACCAGCTTGCTGATGACATACTATACATGTTCCAGCGCCATCATATTCCTGAATAGTGTTATGCATCCCCGCAGCAGCAGCAGTTGATACTGTTGATGCGATCAGCAGACAGAATAATAGACCAACCAAGACCCTGGCAGATCCTTGGGTATTGTCTGAAATTGTTTTTATTCTGATCTTCATTTATTTATTCCACTCTTTTTTTATTTACTATGATTTTTTTTGCTGTCGTTTCAATTATTTCACAGCAAACGCGTCTTATCCGTTGGTCTTGGTGTTTTCACAACCAGAAACCGGAATATCGAATCGCTTTCATTAAGCAGACGGTGCGGAACCAGCGCCGGGCTCTCTATGAATCTATCTGCTGTAACCTCTTCTCGCTCGCCTCTGATCTCAACAATACCACGTCCTTCGAGTATATAAAAAAAGACGTCAACCGGAGTTGCGTGGAGTTTTAACTCTTCTTTTGGCTGTAATGTGATATGTACCGCCTGCACATGCTCAGTATCATGGATCATTGATGCATGAACACCATGTGGGTTTGGAGATACGGGTGCTGTTCTTGTATTAATTATCTTCATTATCGTATACCTCTTGAAACTTAAATAAATCCTATCATGTTTCATTGAACTGCCTTTATAAGTCTTGCAGGAGTTGAAAAAAAGACAGCATTGCACCATTCTTTTATTCGATTATTGCCTCCATTTTACTAGATCTCCGTGATCTTTTACGCAAATCTATCAATAGACTCATATCGTATCAACTGGTTTTATGGTAGATATAATTCTCTTACGAAATTCGTTAAAATGGGCGATAGTAACATGAGTTCTTATCATTATTCCAATCCCGTATACTATTTCCATTAACACCCATCTTCGTCAAGTGTTTATGTCTCAAAATTCCAAGCACTATGAGAAATTACCATTTAATTTGAAGGAGATATATCTAACACGTTGATCTATAGTTGGATATCAAGATTTTAATGTTCCATGAATGGAACATATTCTAAAGCTATATTCCCTTAAAAAACATTACTGCTCGATGTGTTTTGATACAAAAATGGTAGATTCTTTGTGGAATATGAACGGCTGACGAAAATCGATGATCATTTAATATTCCATAGAAGTATGAACATTAACCAGTCAACTCCCGCAGCCTGGCATCTGTCACTGGTTCGGGGACACATGCCGAATCGCGCTCCATGATGGTACGGGCAAGTTTGCGATATACTTTAGCGATATCACTTTCCGGCTCCTTTTCGATAACAGAGAACCCTGCCCGCTCACAAGTCTGGACAATAGGGTCCTTTGGTATAAATGCCAGTAAATCACTGCCCAGTTCCCTTGCAAAGGCACTCACAATAGCCTCCTCGTTCTCTGCATTGCGGCTGTTGCAGATCACACCGTTCAACTGGTTGCCCAACCTGGCAAAGCCCTTGCAGATATTATTGGCTGCATACAGCGGCATGTATTCGCCGGAAGTAAGCACATATGTATCATTTACCAGCCCCTTACGAATCGGTGCCGCAAACCCGCCGCACACGATATCCCCGGGCACGTCATAGATGATCAGGTCACAGTCCTGCATGACAGTGGAAATCTTCTGCAGCGTCTTGATAGCCACGATTATGCCCCTGCCTGCACAGCCGATACCTGGCTCCGGACCGCCCACTTCCACACACTTGACACCTTTGTACCCCTCAAATACCACATCTTTCTCAGTGATCTCAACACGCTGCTGCATCAGTTCCATGACAGTGGGGATGCGATGTCCCCCAAGCAGTGTGATGGACGAGTCGCTCTTTGGATCGCAGCCTATGATAGTGACACTATATCCCTCATCTGCGCACGCCGCAGCCACATTGGACGCTGTACTGCTCTTTCCGATACCGCCTTTACCGTAGATGGCAATCTGTTTCACTGCATTTCCTCCCGTGCCAGTTCACGCAGGGTAGCCCCGAACTCGGACTCTACGATATTGCTGACACCCAGGGTCTTGGGGTGCAGGTCTATCTCCACCATCACATGGTCATGCCCCATTTCCTTGAGGGGCAGTACCTGCCTGGGCCCGTTGGTCACAGAAATAATCTCCATACCCTCCAGGTTATCCATGGGTATGGCATGGGGCACGCCCGTTATCACGGCAAAATCAAATCCAGGATATTTTTCGGCAATCAGCTTGCTGACAGTTTTCCCTGTTACCGGATATTCGTCAAGCCCTCCAATGATCTCATGTACTTCCACACCCATGCCTTTTAAGTCACGGGCAATGTTACGGGCATGACCCCTGACCCTGTCCAGTCCAAGGTTCTCATCCAGGTTGGCCATATTGACTATCACTGAATCAGAGCCCAGGTCCTTTGCCACCTGGTTCACTGCTGCGTTGATATCTGCGAACATGTACCCGGTCTCCTTCTTGGCATTCAGGATGTTGATGCACTTCTTACCCTCCTTTAATAATTGTATGATGCGCTTTGCCACAGTATATTTGGTATCGCCGCGGCTGGGTTCCAGATATTCTTTACTGGCTGCTCCGTGGCGTTTCTCTACTTCAGTGGCCTCATTTAAGAGTACCTTCTGCCGTTCGAACTCTTCCTCGCTGAGAATCCCTGCGGCCAGTGCTGATTCCAGTGCAATGATCACGCCTTTGGTATTCTCACGGTACCCGGCATGCACTTCCACTTCTATCACAGGGACATCAGGGTTTACTTCCAGAACTGCTTCATGCAGTTCCTCGCCTATGATCATACTGGCGCAGGTGCCTACGATGCCTATACTTTCCGGGTCGAACATCTCGATAACCTTATTGAGTATATTTACCAGTTCATCATGGCCGCCGAACACGAAACCGGACTCGTCCAGTGCAGTGGTGACCACACGCAGGCCGTCCTCTTCAAGGAGCCTGGCATGTTTGAAACTACACCCTGCCGGGCCGTGCAGGATCACTACGTCCACGTCAAGGTCGCGCAGGGTATACAGTGCTGCCACAATGGAACTGGGTCTTGGGTGCATGATCAAGGGTTCAAGGGGTTTGGGTACCGGACTCATTATTTTATTATCCTCCTGTTTATCTGAAACATTTTATACATGAAATTATAATATCATTTTCTTTTGTCAGCGACTCTGCCATCTCGATTGCGCGACCGAGGCTGTCTGCATGGTGGATGTTATTCCCGCTTATACCTTCCATTCTCTCGCCTACCAGGATAATATCATCCACATCACTGCCGTGTTCAATGGTAAAGGTACTGACATCTCCAGGGTCAAGCCCTTCGCATACCTGCTTTGCCTCTTCGCCAAGTGCAAGTACAAGCTTATTTCCGGTTTTTGCAATATTCCTGGCATATTCCAGTGCATGCCCCACTGAGTTGATGTTCATGCCGGAATTAGAGTTATCCACCATTTTCCGGCCTGCCCACTCCACCTGCCTCATCCTGCCATGCACTCCCTGGAAATCGAGCAGTGTAGACTCGATATTCCATAACCCCAAATCCAGTATACAGGCGGCAGCGGCCGCACAGACCATAGCTGTGGAATAAGACGATGGGTCATAACCAGAACCTGGCATGAACCTGATGGTTCCACAATCCAGGGATTCGCAATTGATGGTCCGGATTCCAGTGTGCAAATCGTTCATATACACGTTCCCCTTCCCTGGTGTATCACTGAAGGTGATAATTTTCACATCATCAGGTGGATCTATCTGCCCGACAGATGCGTTTACAAGCAGCGTGCTGCCGTGTTTTGCGTAGTCTACCATCTGCATCTTGGCCCTGGTGGATGTGCTGCTGCCGCCGGCTATGGTGTACTCGTTATCCAGGCTGGTGATGATACCTAATTCAGCTGCTCCGGTACCGCCAAGGGATACTTCGAATATGTACAGGTCGGGATTTATGTCAGCGGCATGTTGAAGTGCCTCAAGGATGCTGCCCGGTGCGATGCTGAGGCCGTGATGTACCTTTATGGGTACACCTTTTTGCCAGTACTCCACTCCGCGGGTGGTATGGGACAGGACCGACATGCTGCGGGATGCCATATCAGCCAGTAGTGTGGCAGTACTTGTCTTGGCGCCCGTGCCTGTTATTTCTATAATTCTCTTCTCCAGGCTCCCGTCCGGGGTACCTGGTATAAGTTCGCCCACTGCCCTGTGATGAGTGATAACGGTACAGTCGCCACTGTACGGCATGAGGGCAGGGTCCAGGTGTACCGGTGCAACTATCAGGTCGATATCAGTGTTTATCTTATCAGCGGTCTTTATGCCGTCCTTTTCAAGCCCTGACAGTATATCACCGCCCACGGTACCATATATGTCAATACCGGTAACGCTTTGCGCCTGTTTGGCGATGTGTTGTGCCAGGGGAATGCCGCCATGGGTCAGGTCTATGACAGCCACATCTTTATTTTCGAATAGCATATGCGATTTTTATTCCAGTGCTTCCAGTGCTCTCTTATATGCCAGGTCAGCTATCAGTCGGTCTGCACCCAGGGGCTCGGCATAGACCAGGGCCACATCATTGCCGTTAAGCTGGATCGTCGTACTGTGGTTCTCCTTGCTGATACCCAGTATCCGGGGGATATCCTCTGTGGTATGCACGCCGTGTGCTAAAAATATGGGAACGGCCACTATGGTGCTCACTCCCGTACCTTTAAAGGCGTTTAATCCCTCATCCATGTTGGGATCGTCCATGTTCATAAATCCTATCCTGACCACTGTATTTTCATATTTCTCTGCAATAAGGTCAGCAACCCCGGATATTACATTTTTATTGTACGGTAGTCTGCTTCCGTGACCAAGTGCCAGTATTCCAATTTTTTCTGTCATGAATTTCATCTCAGTTAAGCTAAATATTATAACAGTAATACTATTTTTGGAAAAAGTGTTACTATAGGGAGTATATTCTGATACTTATTAAATATAATGGTTTTGCATAATGAACCACAATGCTAAAATATAATGAAAAAACTTTCAGTGTTTTACTTGTTACTTCACAAAAGGTAGGAATATGGAAGATCACATAAGAGTATCTGACATCAGCAATTATCTCAAATGTCCCAGACAGGTCTATTATACTTATAAGGAATCCAGACCCGCAAATCCCGTCACTTCTGCTTATATAGAGTCACTATTGATCAGGGAAATGGCCCGGTCCTATGTAGATGTGGTGCGATCAGGGGACATGGATGCTACACTACAGGAACTCCTTGACGTTGCAGCACACCAGCTTACTGCCATTTACAGGGAGGAGCTAAGGGACATTGATGAAGAAATGCTTTTTGAAGCCGTCGAGGCTGTAAGGTCGCACCTGGAAGGGATCAAGTGCGGAATTCTGGAATCAGTTGAAAGGTTGGGTAGTAACAGGCTGGTTGAGTTGCTTACTTCCCATGATACTGAGCCGGTGTTATATTCAAAGAAGTTTGGCCTGTCCGGAAGTCCTGACCGGTTGCTTATGGTGGATGATGTGCCTGGCCTGTCAATTATCCGTACTGGTCGTGCCCCTGAATCAGGTATATGGAAAAATGACAGGATAAGGCTCACTGCCCTTTCCATCCTGATGGAGGAAGAATATAACTGTGTTGTGAGTTCTGGAACTGTGGAATATGCCCGATATGGTATTGTACGCAATACAAACATCAAACGGTCCGACAGAAGGAAGGTACTGGTACTTGCGGGCAGGATCAGGAAGATTGTGGATGGCAGGCTACCCCACCGCCCGGATGACGCGCCTTGTGATTACTGCAGCTATGCGGAGTTATGCCAGGTTGCCCCAACCCTTGCCTCTAAGTTCTTTTGACAAGATGAAATCAAAATGTTGAAATAATATGACTGTTCAAAGAATGGACAATAGGTATTTATTGAATGAAGTACTAATTTAGTTCGTATGGTTTCGAACAAATCATATATTGTAATAATTGTGAAATTCCAAGTAATGAATAAGCAAAAGTGATACAATGGTAGATATAACAGATTTAGCAGCAGAAGAACTGAAGAATCTCCTGGAACAGGAGAACAAGCAGGACCATGCACTGCGTATTTTCGTGGCAGGTATGGGTTGCAGTGGTACCAGTTATGGAATGTCACTGGATGAGACCAAGAAAGAGGAAGATGTTGAAATTACCAGCAATGGTGTCAGGATACTTATAGCATCCAGTATCCAGGAATCACTGGACGGTGTACTGATAGATTTTATAGACAATGAATCAGGAAAAGGGTTCATAATAAAAGATCTCAATGCGCCACAGTGTGGATCATGCTGCTCCTGTTAAGGGGCGGTTTTCTTTTTTTTGATATTCAGTGCCCTGAATATCTACTCCAGTTCTTTCCTGGGTTTGATTGGTCTCCAGACAAATAAATTTATCACGATCTTACTTAAATCCTAAATGAATGCTAGTGTCGAGTCAACCATACAATATTGCAACATATATAATCTGACACGGTTATATTTTCCAGTAATTTTCAAGACGCTGATTAACGCAGATTAACGCTGATTTAAGGTTGCATCTGCGTTAATCAGCGT
>JAAXOC010000114.1 GCA_014237145.1 ANME-2 cluster archaeon | reverse complement strand
TGGATTATGGTACTAAGCCCAGGAATTCACGTTATGACCATAAACGCATACAAGCGATGGTTTATTTATTTATTATTTCGTAAATATTTTATGATATTGCGTGCTTCTACTCGTTACGTCATAAGAAAATAAATGACAAGCCACGGTATAATTTCAGACAGTTTGGATGAAAACAAAATAAGAAAGCTGGAATTGCTGTACGAAGTCCATTGAACCAAACATGTTATATATTTTTAATAAATAATATCTTTCTGATTCTTATGATCGAATATTGGGAGCCACTTATTGAGCGAATGCCGGTTGATGAACTGAAAGCCATCCAGGAAGAGAAACTTAAATCTCTTGTTCATTATGTTTACAACCATTCTCCTTTCTACAGGAAACGGTTCGATGAAGCAGGGATTTCCCCGAACGACATCCAATCCCTTGATGATCTAAGGAAACTCCCGTTCACTACAAAACAGGACCTAAGGGATACCTATCCCACCGGCATGTTCTGCGTGCCCCAGGAACAGGTAGTACGCTACCATGCATCCAGCGGAACCACAGGCAAACCCACTGTAGTGGGATATACCGAGAATGACATAAAAGAATGGACAACCTCCCTGGCCAGGGGCCTGACATCGATCGGTATAGGCAGGGGTGATGTGGTCCAGGTAGGGTACGGCTACGGACTTTTCACCGGCGGGCTGGGGCTGCACTACGGTGTAGAGATGGTGGGAGCAAGCGCCATTCCCACCAGTTCAGGCAATACAGAACGGCAGATCGAGTTGATGCAGGACCTGGGTTCAACAGCTATGGCATGCACGCCTTCCTATTTCCTTTATGTGAACGAAGTTTTCAAGAAGCTGGGGATAAGCATCGCGGATGATACGAAATTAAAGTGCGGAATATTCGGGGCCGAACCATGGTCAGAGGAAATGCGGCGAAGAATTGAGGAGCAGACCGGTATCAAAGCTTATGACATATTCGGCACGTCAGAGATAAGCGGCCCCCTGTTCACCGAATGTACATACCAGGATGGGATCCATATCTGGGCGGACCAGTTCCTTATTGAAGTGATAGACCCCGAGACAGGGGAGCAGCTTGCGGACGGAGAAAGAGGAGAACTGGTAGTGACCACACTGGCAAAGGAGGCACTGCCCCTGATACGGTACCGTATAGGGGACCTGACAGTCATCAGATCCGGGCCGTGCAAGTGCGGCAGGACACATCCACGTATCATGCGCATCCTGGGCCGGACCGATGATATGATTATTGTTAGGGGCATCAATGTATTCCCTGGCCAGGTGGAGGCGGTATTGATGGATATACCTGAGGTGGCCGAACACTACCAGTTGGTTGTTGACCGCGAGAAAGAACTGGATACCCTGAGAGTACAGGTGGAAGTGACCCAGGACGTTTTCAGCGATAAGATATCTGACCTGATGGTACTTGAGAAAAAGGTGACCAAAGCGTTGCAGACCGTCCTTAACATTTCAGCAAGGGTAGAACTCGTGGAACCGGGCACAATTCCGCGTTCCATGGGTAAGGCACAAAGGGTTATTGATAAGAGAAAAATTTGATAGAGGTGTTATAAATGGAAAATAAGTTAATTAAGCAGATCTCCATATTTGCCGAGAACAAGGCAGGAAGGCTTGAAAAGATCACTGAGAAACTAAAGTCCGCAAATATCAATATCAGGGCATTTACTATTGCAGAAGCAGGGGATTTCGGTGTGATGCGGATGGTAGTAGACAAACCCGAACAGGCCCATAATGTACTGCACGATGCGGGATTCACTGTATCTGAAACTGATGTGCTGGGTATTGAGATGAGTGATTCCCCTGGTGGCCTGCATGAAATATCCACTGTCCTGGGTTCCAGTGACATTAATGTTGATTATGCATATGCCTTTGCGATGGCAACACAGAAGGCCCTGTTAATAATCAGGGTTGACAATATCAACAATGCCATTGAAGTGCTGGAAAACAGCGATATCAGGCTGATCAGTATGGAAGAGGTCAATAAGATATAGATCCAGGCTGCATGGGGACGGTTATGTGATCTACTGGGTAAGCACTGGCGCTGGTGAAAACTGCCGAAAGGAGGGGGAGGGGGGCATTAAGAAAATGAAAATTTCTGGCAGTAAAAATAGGATTGACAGGATACGATCTAATCTAATCCTGCATATCCTTTAAATCATGTCAAAATATTTGATTGAAATTAAGAAAATTATCTATATAGATCTCCAAATGCATTTATCTTGATTTTTACCACAAATATGGTACAATCAAAAAAGAGGTAATTTTTATGGGAAAAGATACGAATATGTTGAAACCAATAACTTAAAAAAGGTGAAAAAATGGAAATAATCATGCATAGATATAAAGAAATGGATCTGGATGACTCAACTGTAATCAATGGTTTTCCATCTACCAGCCTTATAAACTCAATTGTAGCCAGCTACCTTATCAATGTTCTGAACCTTGACCAAATATGCGGTCTCGACTCAGATGAGTTCCCGCCCGTTTCAATGATCTATGACTCAAAACCCAAATTCCCTGCAAGGATATATGCCGATGAAAAGGCAAAGATAGTGGTCTTCCTTTCCGAATTTACACCTTACCCGCCAATGGCAAGGAATGTTGCCAACACTGTTCTGTCATTTGCAGAAGAAGCAGGATGTTCAAGGATAATTTCCCCTGAGACACAGATATTGGATGAAGATGGTTTCAAACTCTTTGGAATAGGAAGTACGGATGCTGCCAGGAAGGAACTGGAACAACTTGAAATTGAACCGCTTATCCATAGCATGATTCCCGGTATTTCGGGAGTGCTCCTAAATGAAGGTAAGATACGGGGCCTGAAAGTGTTAGTACCCATTGCCCAGAGAGGTACCAATATTTCAGATGCCAGAATAGCAGCCCATGTGATTGAAATGATCGATAAGCTGATTCATACCATCAAGCTCGACCTGGAACCTCTGTATAACGAAGCCGAAAATGTAGAGAAGCACCTTACCAGCCTGAGGAAACAGGTCGCTAAACCCGCAGAGGACCAATACGGGATGTACAGGTAACTGCCCAGGCATGTCCGGAATGGAAACAATTATTTACCAGATTGCTATTTATTCACTCAGACCATGACTGAAATTAATCCTTGGAAATCATCATCCATAGACGACTACCAGAAACTCTTTGACGAATTTGGGATATCCCGCTTCGATGAACTGCTTCCCCGTATCAAGCATCCCCACCGCTTTATGCGCCGTGGTATAATTTTCGGACACCGCAGTTACGATTCTATAGTAGATGCCATGAACTCCAAAAAGCCATTCAGTGCCATGAGCGGGTTCATGCCATCAGGCCGCATCCATCTGGGCCATAAGATGGTGATGGAGGAGATAATATGGCACCAGCAGCAGGGCGGTACCGTGTTCATGGCAGTGGCTGACATGGAAGCACACAGCGTACGTGGCATCTCATGGGAGGAGTGCAGGCGCATCGGGGTGGAGGAATATATCTTAAGCCTAATAGCCCTGGGTTTCGAACCAGAAGGCGGGCGAATCTATTCCCAATCCACCAGCCCACAGGTGCGCGACCTGGCCTTTGAACTGGGTGTCAAAGCCAATTTTTCGGAATTGAGCGCCATCTACGGTTTTAACGGCGAGACAAATATAGCGCACATGGTCTCGGCCACGATGCAGAGTGCTGATATCCTGCACCCGCAACTTCAGGAGTTCGGTGGCCCACGCCCGGTTGTAATACCAGTGGGTGCGGACCAGGACCCACATATCAGGCTGACCAGGGGACTGGCAGATAAGATGAACTTGTTCCATGTGTTCCAGAGTGATGGTGTAGTTAAGATATACTCCAAATCGGCACCTGAAAAAGCGTTCAAGACCCTGGCAAAACGACTGGCAGTGGACTTTGACAAGGATGATATCAAAATGTTCGAGGGACATATCGATGTGAAAGGCGATATGGAACATGTGCAGGATGCGGTCAGGGACGTTGAACTGCTGGTTGGAGGCTATGCATTCCTGCCCCCTGCCTCAACGTACCACAAGTTCATGACAGGGCTTCAGGGCGGCAAGATGAGCAGCAGCATCCCGGACAGTATCATTGCCCTCACCGAAGAGCCAAAATCAGCTGCAAAGAAGATCATGCGCGCCAGGACCGGTGGCAGGGTGACACTGGAAGAGCAAAAGGAGCACGGCGGCGTGCCTGATGAGTGTACGGTGTATGAACTGATGCTGTACCATCTGGTCGAGGACGATAACGAGGTGCTTGAGATCAGGAAAGAGTGTATGTCAGGGGACCTGATGTGCGGAACCTGTAAGAAGCGGGCTGCGGGCCTGATGGAAGAGTTCCTGACCGACCACCAAAAGAAGCGTGAGGCTGCTAGGGAACGGCTGCCTGAGTTTGGGATTGATCACAAGTTCTGATAATCTTGCCCATATATTTTATTCATAAGTCCGTTCAGTGTGTTGAACGAGCGTGTGGTTACCATTATCTCTTTTCCAAAAAGGTGATATAGTACTGCCTGTATCCGCAGTCCTACTTCTGCATAATGAATGCCGGTCTTTTCAAATATTATGTTATCTGCTCTGTGAAGGGCTATGATATGCAGGCTATCATCTT
>JAAXOC010000113.1 GCA_014237145.1 ANME-2 cluster archaeon | reverse complement strand
AAGTTCCATATCCAGGACATCCCTGAGCGTTCCCTCGAAATTGCCGTGCATATCTGTGAATGCCTGACCGAAACTGCCCCGAAACTCAGCCTGCATCAGCCGCTCATGCCCCTTTAGTATTGGGAAGTCCTCGCTTTCAGGATTTCCTATAGCTTCTTCAGGGGTCAGGGGTTTAGCCCTGATCATCACTGTCTCATTCAGCAGGTCATTTTCTTCGACGATTCGTTCAAATTTTTCCCTTATCACTGAGTACATCCGGATCATATCCTCCAATAACCATCAACGACACAACCGTCGCACGTCATGAATCCCTGTATCGTTCATACCACTCTATGTGCTCCGGTATATACATAAAGGTCGGGTTTGCGTGCAAATGCCACCAGGGTCATACCCACCTCATCTGCAAGCCTTATGCCTTCGCTAAGAGGCGCAGACTTGCTGGCAATAAACGGAAAACCTGCACGTGCTGCCTTGGCAATCATTACAAGTGAGAGCCTGCCAGTAGTCACAAGCGCGCAGTTCGCAAGGTCGATGCCGCAAAGCATCGCTTTGCCAACCGTCTTATCCATAGAGCACGACCTGCTCACATCCTCACAAAACGCGAGCACCTCTCCACTGGAGTTACATACCATCGATAAATGCGTGCCGCCCGTTCTCCTCCACGACGTTGCACGCACCTTGAGCTGCTCTATCGCACTGAAAATAACCTTTGTTTCAAAGCAGACGTTCGCAGCGGCGGGATTTATGTGCTTAATACTTGCATACTGTTCTTGCTGCCCGATTCGTAGCAGATTATCCGTAATCTCACAGGAGATGGAGTCAGCCCCTATATCCATAGAGATGATATCATCAGGTGAGGTCACAAAACCCTCACAAAGCAAAAAGCCTGCTGTGAGTTCTTCAAGTTCCCGTGGACTTGTGAGAAAAGTGGTAATGTGGGTGCTGTTCACATTGAGCTTGAAGCTCTTTTCGATTGCAACATCCACATCGACCTGTTTCCTGCCATCGTTGGTGATCTCAATGCACTGCACGGATGTATAGAAGGCAGTGTCAGTGGAAACCCCAGATATATTCCCGGATTTCCAGTAGTTCTGCCATCCTCCATCCTTGTCTACGTGCCAGTCAGACTCCATATATATTTCACGCCATCTTCTTGATCTTTTCGAATAGCTGGTGCATGGTATCCTCGTTGCTCTTCGTGTACTCGAACGGAGAGTCTGTAAAAGGCTCAAAGTAGATGGGTACATTATCCAGCCGATAGAACGTACCTGCTGACTCCATAGCATCGATCACACCAGGCAAAACAACATCAGACGCCACCGTAGTCGGGCACGGTGCAATATCCAGGCATACCATAGGTATCTCTGCAAGATATGAAGCACAGTCCGCCGGTGTGTGGCACACAAGGTCGGCACACATGACAAATGCAGCGTCCACATCGCGATTTCTTAGCACATCCACCATAGTATACTCACCCGGATTATATCTAGGATAGCCTCTCGCAAAATCAAGACCGAACGGATAACCGTACAGATAGGATGCGATCTGGTTAAAACCTGCAACATTGCAGTGACCTCGTAAGGCCCCTATCGTGAACTTGGTGTAGTTGTTGAGTTCTTTTATGAGGTTTAATGCTGCCTCAACATTCCTGTGTTTGCCGTAGGACGAACCCACGCCCAATCCCACATAGACCGCACCGAAATTGCAATCCTTCATCATTTCCACCATTTGTTTCATCTCAGAAATAGACACACCAGTGATTCTCTCTACCGTTGGATGTGGTTCTTTCCCGTTGAGTATTGTTTGCAGGGCATTGAATAGCTCGTAATCCGAATTGGGATTTAGCTGGATGTGAAGATCGGCTGCAGCTGCTGTCGGTGTTTTTCTCGGATCCACGCAAATGACAGTCCTGTCGAACCTGCCGCGTTTTGTCCAGTAGCCTCTTGGAAATATACCATATCTGGACATGTGTCTTGGCATTGATTCAAGCGCATTGCATCCCCAGTACACAGAAAGATTGGTCCTGTTCTTTGTCTGTCCTGCTGTTGCGCCGACTATGCCGGATTCCTGGATCCCCATCACAGTCGGACCATGGCAGATCGTAGCATTGGAATCCACTGCAGCGCCAAGGTATTCTCCGATATGCAATCCCACCTCCTGGGCTTCACATGATGTCTCACTGCCAAGGAAAAGCAGGGGACGCTTTGCAGACGTGAGTATCTCGGCAGCCTTTGTGATCGCATCGTTCCAGTCCGCCTTCTTAAGCTCGCCATTCGCTTTTATCATCGGATCCCTGATACGGTGGGAACTCACCACTTCCTGGAACTTGGCATTTCCCATCTTGCATGCGTTCTTAACAGTGATCTCGTCACCCTTAAGTTCCACCTGGATGTCATCGCACGAGCCCCCGCATACAGGGCATATTATGTTCTTAGTAAACATCTCACTTACCTCCTGCATATACTTTCAGGACTACATCTACGGTGCTGAGCACCTCGTCATTTGTGGGTTCGAGTGTGATCCTGCTTCCTTTATATAAAGGAGAACCTGTGGAAAACGTATTCGGATCCACAATTACATTCGCCCAGATCGCCCTTGGCATGAACACATGTCCGGGACGCACCGAGTCAGTACGCTTTGTATACACAGCAACAGTGTGTTTACCGTCCATACTTGTCATCTTCACTTTTTCAGGATTGCCCATAGCTTCAAAATCCTCTGGAGCCATCCAGCAGACCGCACATTCTATCATGTAATCCTCTGTGTTCTTGCTGCCGCCTTTGGCAAGCCTGCCTTCATCGATCGTACTTCCTGTATTGAGTAATGCTTCCATCTCTCGTCACCTCACAAATCCTCATTTGCATTCTTTGATACGTACAGCGCACCCTTGGTCCGCGTAACAATTGCGTGGTCACCTGCAAACTTCTTAAACTCGCCCTGGCACACGATGTCATCGAATGCCAGATCACTCTCTGTATCCGTATATTCAAATCCGGGCAGGAAGTTCTTGATACTGCCAGCAACAACTATCGTTCCGCCAGACATCTCGGCTCCAACTGTACGTACAGCGTCTCCTTTCACAATGATCAGGCCGCTGTTCTGGCGTATACCGCAAAAGTTTTGCACACTACCCGCAACTACGATCACTCCGCCGCTCATACCCCCGCCAACCTGGCTCTGGGCACTGCCGTCGATAAGTATTTTACCGCCAGTCATTCCGTGCCAGCTACCGCGATAAGCACAACCCGCATGGTCACCGACATCACCAGTTATGTGCAGGAGTCCGCCTTTCATTTCCATGCCTGCCCATGCATCGGCATTACCCTTGACTACGATCTCCCCGCCGTTCATCCCTGATCCGGTATGCATGCCTGCAGAACCTTTGATAATGATACTGCCTCCTGTCATACCTTCGCCTATCCGCTTGACCCTGGTGACATCTCCTTCAATGATGATCGATGTCTCCACAGCAGAACTTCCTCCCTTGCCCTTAACATCGAAGAACTTTAAAAGGGGTAGTTCGTGTGAACCTTGCCATACAACCAGTTTTTCAATTTCATTTGCGCTCTTTGTGGCAAAAGTATCAGGTGTGATCACCTCTGCCTCCACCATTATATCTATTTTACCTTTTGGTGTAAGTGTAACTTCTTCCATGAAAATCACCCCTCTGCATTGATCTTGATCGGTGTCGGATTCATCAGGTAGCTATCCGGCGTTGGATAG
>JAAXOC010000112.1 GCA_014237145.1 ANME-2 cluster archaeon | reverse complement strand
CCAATTTCATTTTTCACATGGTCAGGCATTGATACTGTGATTGTGGCCATGAGATCACCATAATTGCTTATATTGTAACATATTTGGACACATAAACTTTTACATTCACAGATATCTGTAAATACACAGACTAAAAAACATCACCTAAAAAAAATAAGCGTGGAATTAAAACCAGCACTTATTGTAAAATCCTACTCAAATATCTCAGGCACGATCCTGTGCGCAACTTCCATATACGCCGCCACCAGGTCGCCCTTATCGAACCTGAACACATCCTTGTCAAGTGAATCCCCGGTCTCTTTATCCCAGAACCTGCAAGTATCACACGATATCTCGTCACCCAGAATGATCTCATCACCCCTGCGCCCGAACTCAAGCTTGAAATCCGGCAGCAGAAGTCCCTTCCCATCCAGGTATGACTTGAGGATCTCATTTATCTTCAATGCAGTCTTTTTGACATCTGCCAGTTCCTCTTTTGTGGCAAGACCCAGCGCCTCCGCAATATCCTCATTCAGCATGGGGTCATGGCGGGCATCATCCTTGTAATCCATTACAACGACCGGCGGCTCCAACGGCTGCCCCACATCAAAGGGATACTTCTTAGTAATGGAACCTGCTGTGATGTTTCGAACAATGACTTCCACCAGGATTATCTTTATATTATCCACTAGCATCTCGTTATCGGTCACCATCTCCCTATAATGGGTCTCGATGCCGTTCTTTTCCAGGAGTTCGAACAACTTTTTAGATATCTGCGCATTATAATATCCTTTTTTAGAAACTTCAGCTTTCTTTTCCCCATCGAACGCTGTGAGGCTGTCCCTGAACACCACAATAAGCGCATCAGGATCCTCTGTCCGGTAAACAGTCTTAGCCTTTCCAGAATACAGTTCTTCACCCTTATTCATCAAATCACCCTATGCTGTTGAAAATAATGTGATGGCAGTAAAACAATATAACACTACCCATCATACCATATCCAGTACACATTTTACGATATCCTGTGCCACATTCACCCCACAAGCCTCATATATGCCCCTGCCCGAAGGCGTGCCGTTCACCTCAAGTATTTGCAGTCCATCCTCACCTTCGATAAGGTCCACCCCCGCATATACCGCACCCACGGCCCCGGCAGCCTCCACTGCCAGACCTGCGATCTCACCCGTTACTTCACATATTTTGTGTGAACCGCCCCTGGACAGATTGTTTATCCACGAACCAGGAGGTGCCAGCCTGTAGATAGCAGCAGGTACATCTCTGTCCACCACAAAAACCCTGATATCCCTGCCTGGATTGGAAATAAAACGCTGCAGGTACAGCACACCCCTGCTGTCAATGACAGAGCTCAGCAGCTTCACAGAGTGTTCATCATCAACCACGCAGTGGATATCCATTCCCTTGAACCCGAAAATGGGCTTCACTACAGCCCTACCCCAATCCCTGATCGCATTAAGGGCTGTATCCAGGTCGGTGGTTAGTATAGTATCTGGGGTGGGCAGCCCGTGCTCCCTGAAAAGGTATGAACACATGTGCTTATTGGCAGCCATACGAATAGCCTCTGGCGGATTTACCACCTTAAGTCCCGACCTCTCCAGGTTGCACAGCACATCCAGTCTATACGGCATATCCTCTGAACCGCCACTGCCACCATCACCTACTCCAACACTACCGCCACCATCACCTACCCCATCACTACTGCCAGCATCACCACCCGCACCAGCACTACCACCACCTATACCAACATCACTGCCCACATCACTACCACCCACACCCACACCACCTGCACCGCCAACATCCCTCACAATCACCGCATCCAGGGATCCCAGGTCAGTGTTTCCTGCATAAAGCCTGTTGTGTTCCTTTATACTTGTAGTTACGTCGTGGAGCCTGAAGACAACAGGCCTGGCGCTGGCTTTTACAAGTGCATCATTCAATGCAATAGCAGTCCAGTCCCCAGGGTCGGTCACTGCAATACCGACACGCTTCACCTGAAAACCCCCTCAATAATGACCGGACTGAGATTTAACTGTTCCAGCACGCACGCCTGGATATTCACTGCCTTTGCCACCTTATCAATAATACTACCATCTGCCGTAGCAATGATCCCGTTACTTTGCTTCAGGTCATGATCCACATGTTTCGATGTTCTGGCACCCCCTTCAAGCCCCACATACTTCAACTTTGTCTCCACCCACTGTGCCATCTCCCCGCTCTTACTTATCTGGTTGTCGAATAAAAATTCCACCCGAAAAGGAGCAAAACCTGTAAATACCCCCAATATCTCGTCCATTGCCCTTTCTGTCAGTCCTGAGCACCGGTAATTCCTGAACACACCCCTGATATCCCTTAAAAACCCGTCATCACACAGATAGACCGGCTCACCCTTAAGCGCAGATTCCACCCCTATCAGCACATTGTAACCGTCAACAAGTACCACCTCTCCTTTCAGGTCTTCACACTTTACCGTCTTTTTCCTGCGGCTTTTTATTGTGTCCTTGTCGAATACCACCCTTGTAAAAACATACCGCCATTTGATATCCAGACAGTAGTGATTGCAAACAAACGTAATGGCTCCCTTCCCTGGATAACCCCTGTCTAAAAGATACCTGACATCTGTTACGGCTTTTCCAGGTTCTGGCATGGTCAGTACTCCAGCTTGAACCTCAACAGCGCAGCAATCCCGCCCAGACCGTGCAGCCTGTGACCGGGCTCGAACTCGGTACTGAACACGACCACTTCACCCCGGCTGTGTTCTATGTTCAGCAGGAACGCATCAATGTTCTCACCTTTCTCACGTCCTTCCCTGAGCAGTTCATCGGCAATAAGCAGTGTCTCGATCGCACCCATATCACGGGCCCTGTGCACTTCATCCCAGCCGTATACTGCCGCCCCTTCGGTAGCTATCCTGGCCATCAGTTCTTCTAAAAGAATTGCTTCCCTGGACAGGCGTGATTCCTCAACTATCCTGTCCACCGCTCCCCTTCGAAGCACTTCCTGATAACCTGAAACCCCTATAGTAATAGTATCCTCTGTCCTGGCACGTCCGGCAAGTTCGGGTTTTTTCTCCTTAAGGAACTTCATGTAATCATCCTTGGTGAACCCGGGCCCGGCCACTATCACTACTTCGGTCCCGCCAGCCCCCTGAGCCAGTTGGGCTGTTACCTGTGAGAAGAACTCTTCCCTGCTGCTTGATTCACCTTTGCCTGACCCCATCTTGACAGTTGAATAATCTTCCACACCGAACTGGCGCACCAGTCCGATGGATGCCTCGCCCTCCTCTATGGTCAGTATGACCACCCTGGGCCGCCGGGCCGCAGCTTCTGCTTCCTTTATGCGCTGGAGCTGGTCGCTCTTCCAGGTCTTGATCACAGACAGGTTGGTCCCCTCTTCGATATTTAGGGTATGGTAAGCACCGGTATCCTGCCCGCTCTCGATCAGGCCGTGCAGCCTCAGCCTGTTGGCGAATTTATGGAACTCTATCTTATCGATACGCACCCCCAGGCGCATGGGTTTTTTCTCCATCTTCTCTGGCCGCAGTTTATCAGTGGCACCTTCCACCCGCCGCCTGGTCAGTGCAAACACAAGGTCGCCTGGCTCAATGATATATTTCAGGTGCCACAGGTCGTCCAGGGTCTCGGGTGTCAGGGCTATCTGGCCTTCCCTGCCTTTCAGGTTTCGCTTGGTAACTCGCATCTGGACATTATATTGTGCAGGTAACTTATGTTATTTTGGATTTAAGTACAATTGAGCTAATTAGCAAAGATATGTATCTCCTTCAAATTAAATGGTAATTGATCATAGTGCCCGGAATTTTGAGACACAGATTACACTGATTACACAGATTGATAGTGGTTGTGAAAATCAGTGTAATCAGTGTCTACATTAATCTTGCATTTGACCATACTTTTTGAAGTGGATACTGGAAACGTTTTTTAAACTGATTGGATGCATGTATTGCTGATATTATCATTCGATAATATCAGCAAAAGCGAAATTCGGATGCACTTCCCTTATCCGGACACGCATCGTCTGCCCAACCATAGCATGTTTAACAAAAACAACAAAGTCCCCGACCTTGGCAATCCCGTCACCCTGTTCTCCAATCTCACGGATCTCCACGTCGTATTCATTACCGGCCTTAATATCAGTGGATATGAACTTCTTGCCTATTACATATATCTCAGCACTCTGCTTTCTGGAAGCTCTAGGCGTATACGAGCGTACATATACAAAGTTTTCCTTTACTTCATCAAGGAACTCTTTGAACATATCACCCTGGAAAACCTTGACAACAAAATGACCTCCCGGCATTAGCAGCCGTTTTGCCACACCAAGTGCAGCCTCGCTCAGGTCAATGGAACGGCCGTGGTCGAGACTCCAGTTGCCGGTCAGGTTAGGCGCTGCATCGCAAATTATGGCATCTGCCCCGTGTTCGCCAATGATCCCCTCGATTTTTTTCAGTGTCCTGTCAGAAGTTAGATCCCCTTTAAAGGTATCCACTCCCTCAATAGGTGCTATTTTCTGCAGGTCAACACCAAGTACTCGTCCGCCTGAAAGTTCTTTTGCCATCTGCAGCCAGCCACCCGGGGCAGCACCCAGGTCCACTACCGATGCACCTGGTATTATAACGTTGTGCTTCTTATTGATCTGCTGCAGCTTGTAAGCAGCCCGGGAACGATATCCGTCATCCTTTGCTTTATAGTAGAAATAATCCTTCTGGTTCCTGGCCATACAAGGGTTTATTGTTATGGACTGCCTTAAACCTCACCCAGGTGAATAAAAGTTGTTCATAGAACTTGATGGCTGGCATGCAAAACTACGGTTCTCAGCCTGCCATTTAATACCTGACCATCCAAAATGCGGCAGGCTGCACGGTCATACTTATGCTGTCAGCGTACGTATCGAGGGCAGTCAGTCAGGTCAGTTCATCATTGATTTTGAGGATGTGAAAAGGATTGTTATGGGGGTATGCGACCGGCTGGACCACAGGATATTGTTGGCCAGGGATGATCCCAGATTGAAAATAACAGAAGATGAGGGTTATTATACAGTGGAACTCATTAAAAGCTGCAAACATTATGTGCTGCCCTCAGATGATGTCAAGTTACTACCCATACTGTCGGTAAGTGCAGAAGACCTGTGCACGTATTTCCTTAATGAGATTTCTAGTGCTATCAGGAATAACGGTTTTGCAGATAATATCACGAACCTGCATGTGCGTGTGGATGAAGGTATCGGACAGGGAGCTGGCTGCGACATAAACCTGGCTTGATCTTCAGCACATTTTCGGAGCATTTAAATATATTATATCATATTCCTCAAATGGTGTAATAATGGAAGGAATTGCCATAAACAAAGATTCAACATCTGTAGACTTAGAACCGATAGCAATGGCCATCTATTCAGCTGTTGGTCTTCCAGTAACAGTAAAGAGTAAGAATAAGAATGGTATAAGGATCGAGAACAACCAGGTCATTGATTATAATTACACTGGCAAGTATCTGGAAATGGCAATAGAACAGAAAAAGACCATTCATGGCTATGCCGAAGAGGGGCCGTATAAGGATGTTCCTGTAGTGGTTTCACCTATCAGTGATAAAGACGGTGACGTTATAGCTGCCATTGGAATAGTCAACCTTGCGGGTTTTATCGATCTTACAAGACTCTAATTACAAAAATCTTATATTGTAACTAATTACAAAAATCTTATATTGTAACCTGTGCCTTTTATTTTTATGCAGACAGGCTATGTATATCACGATGACTACTTGAAGCATGACACTGGCCTCCATCCTGAGAATGGTGGTCGCTTAACTGCTATAATGGATGGCTTGAAGGAAAGTCCTTATTTCAACAGGCTCATCCTGATCGAACCCGTACCTGCCAGAGCGGACCAGATCCATTATATCCATACCCATGACCTTATCCGGACAGTCAGGGATTTTTCAGCAAGTTTGATGCAGCTCGACCCGGACACACCCACCTGCAGCCGCTCGTTTGAGATTGCGTTGTTGGCTGCCGGTGGAGTGATCTTAGCAGTTGATGCAGTGATGGACGGGATGGACAGCGTATTCGCACTGGTACGCCCGCCCGGACATCATGCCGAGCCGGACAGGAGTATGGGTTTTTGCCTGTTCAACAATATAGCCATAGCGGCCCGGCATGCACAAAAGAAGGGATTGGAAAAAGTGCTTATCGTTGACTGGGATGTCCACCACGGCAACGGTACACAGGAAGCTTTTTATGAGGACAGCTCGGTGATGTATTTTTCCATCCATCAATCCCCTCATTATCCAGGCACGGGCAGTGTGGACGAAACTGGTGCGGGAGATGGTAGTGGATATAATATTAACGTGCCGCTGCGATCAGGTGCAGGAGATTCGGATTACCTGTACGTATTTAATGCGATACTGGCACCAGCAGCCCGCAAATTCAAGCCTGATATCATTCTTGTCAGCGCAGGACAGGACGGACACAGGGATGACCCGCTGGCAGGTATGAACCTGACATCAGAAGGATTTGGACAGATGACGGGGGTGGTGCGCTCACTGGCAGATGAACTGTGCGGTGGGAAGCTGGTACTGGCGCTGGAGGGGGGGTATGATCAACGGGCACTGAGCAGTTCAGTAAATTCAATATTCGAGACATTGATCAATAGAGTGGATCTGAAAGCAGGCATACCATCTAACACTACGATTGAAGTGGTTCAGCAAATAAAGGAACTGCACCGATCATACAGGATTTTATAATAGTATATAGGGTTATACTCTATTTGCTCAACTAACTGCGAACGAAGTCAGCAGTTTCTTGTCTCTTTATATCTATGCATTTTCTGATGAGATTTCTAAAATCATCATTAGTAAAAGTAATAATATTGAGCCGAAAAGCTTCGAAATCAATGTTCAAGTCATTCTTAATTTATATTATATATATATATATAAATCGAGCAAGCAATGTTAAATATTATGACAACCTCAGTGAATTTAATTATATTAAGTTAAATTTGATGGGGTGTTATCAAGAAATGGGATTTAAATCTAAACTATGCTGGCTCATTTGCATGCTTATGATTCTAAGTATCTTCACCCCTACTGTTATGGGTGTAAAAGAATCAATATCAGAGACAAAAAGCAAGTACAGACATCATGCTGTCAATGGATTTCAGAACTCAAATATCCATTCCGAACTCTTGGATCTAATAGAAAAAGGGGATAATGACGAATTAGACATAATTGTTGTAATCGATGAGACTAAAGGCAAGAGTGACGTCGAAAAGACAATAAAGAAAGCTGATGGTAAGAACATAAAATATCATAAGCTGGCCAAGGCATATTCTGCCACTGTAAAAGCCAAGAAGGTAAAAGAGATTGCCAAGTATCCGGATGTTTATAAGATCTATCATGATTTCAAGGTTAATGTATATCTTCATGAAAGTGTTCCGTTAATTGGAGCAGATACCCTCAGGTCAAGTTATAACGGATCTGGAATTACTGTAGCAGTCATAGATACCGGTATCGATTCGGACCATCCTGACCTCAAGAATAAAATAGTGGACCAGTTTTCATTCATAGCCGAAGAATCACCACAAGATGGATTCGGGCACGGGACACATGTCGCAGGTATCATAGCAGGAAGTGGAGCCGCTTCCGGTGATTATTATATAGGCGTGGCACCACAGGCTTTTCTTATGAACGTCAAAGTGATGGATAATAATGGTGTGGGTAACGCTTCATCTGTCATGTCAGGGATTGAATACGCTGTAGATAATGGTGCAGATATCATTTCCATGAGCCTGGGAGCAAGTTTATGGCCTCCTGACGGCACTGACCCGGTGGCCATGACCGCCAACGCTGCAGTGGATGCTGGTGTGGTGGTGATCGCTTCGGCCGGAAACTCTGGAGGAGCATTCCTTATCGCTTCACCTGCCACCGGTGAGAAGGTAATTGCAGTGGGAGCAACCACAAAACAGGATGGCATAGCTCTCTACAGTTCAGTGGGACCTACCTGGGACCACCGCATCAAGCCCGAAGTAGTTGCGCCCGGAGGTGCTGCGTTCATCTATTCAGATCCTGCAGTTCTGGGTATTGTTTCAGCAAAAGCACCCGGTTCTATACTTGATCTGTACTTCAGTGATTATGCTGTGGGTGAATACTATATGGCATATTCAGGTACTTCCATGGCAGCGCCACATGTATCAGGAGTAGCCGCTTTGATGTTACAGGCACATCCAGACTGGACGCCGGACCAGATCAAACAACAATTAATGAATACTGGTGTGGATGTTGGCTATGATCCCATTACCCAGGGTGCAGGGAGGATCGATGCAATATCTGCAGTTGAGCAGACCCTTAAAATATCGCCAGCCAGTTTTTCCTATGTGACCCGGCCCGGTGAATACAGCAAAGAAGTTCTGGAGATTTCAAACAGCGGGACTGAAACTATGAACGTCTGTCTCAGTGCCACTGGTGACGTGGATGTCAGATTTAGAAAGGAAACCATCAAAATAAAGAAAGGACAGACCAAAAAAGTAAAGATTGAGATAGGAATGCCTGCCGGATTGTCGTCTGGAATCCATTCCGGTAGAATAGTGGCCAGTAGCAATGGTCAAACTGCCGGCGTTCCTATTCTTATAGATGCGCCACTGACCTTTGTGGGTGGTAGTTCTCAGTTCAGTGATGCGATCCATCTTAAATCATCAGAATTGTTCAACAGTGGCACCAATTATTATTACTTCGAAGTACCTGAAGATTTGCCGGGAATAACATCCACAATTTCATTTAATAAAATCCCTTGCGAGATGTACCTGTATCTTTACAATCCCGAAGGCGGGTTAGTGGATGATGATTTTGGCGGGGAAAGTATGACCAAAGGAACGGTCTCAACTACAAATCCAATATCAGGGAGATGGATGTTAATGGTGGATTCATTCGTGTTTGATTCTACGATCAAGAATATACATTTCACCATGAATACACAACTTCATTCACTTGCAGTACAACCCGCTAGATGGATGAGTCCTGTGGTAATGTCAGAGGGTGCTATTGCGAACCAAATCTTTACTGTGACAAACGTGGGTGAATCTGGAAAACCCGTTCAGGAGGAGTACATCTTTGTTCTTAATGCTTCTGCCAGCGGCAGCTTCTAAAGCAGCGTGGATTATGAAGAATGGTTGCCAGAACCACCAGAAGCAATTGGATCGAGTTATGGATCACATACCTTTGATATACCTGGGGATAGATCTGTATTTACGCTGACAATGACGGCATTGAACAATTGGAGTGTATGGGTACAGTGTATCAGGTGTTCAGCCGTTTTCAGGGACAGTAAGTTAAAGAATTATGACCTGGTCCAGCCGGGTCATTCTTATTTTTTCACACTCAAAGTTTAAAGAATTTTTTTAAAAAAATCCTAAAATCTACATTATCTATTTCCTGAAGTCCCTTGTCTTTTCGTACTTCAAAACCAGTCTTGATACATGCACCCACGTGCTTACCCAACCTGCAGTTAAGAAGTTCGCTTTTGATAAGTTCTACCGGGTCAGTATATGGTCTTGGTACATCCACTACATACCTGCCGTTCTCGATATAGACTTTTGAGAGCCCTTTGTTCTGCAGGTATTTCTGCTTGAATTTCCCTGCATGGGACCGCTCCCAAACAGGCGGACCTGCATGTTTCTTAGCGGGGGGCAGACAGGACACTTCCATCTCCAGCACCACGGCTGCCTCACCATCACCAGCCCAAACATCACCATTCAAGACAGTAAATCCATTCCGGGACAGCAGGTCCGTAATACTGTTGTGCAGCATGAACAACTGGGGATATAGTACATCATCCACTACATCGGGTTTGTCAAATACCACTGCCAGCAGATCAGTCCCGCGTCTGGCCGTGATTTTCTCAAATTCCATGTCACTTAATGGAGCCGGCGGATTATGTAAGAACTGTTCAATTGCAGGGGAATCAAGGTACTGCCGTGCCATGTCAATAAATTCGGCAAACCTGTCCAGTGTCAGTGCCGCAGCTACATTCCTGGCCGGGTCAGTAGGGTCCACCACCACCAGCGGGTCATTGTGCTGCTTGTTCCCGTGCTCAGTAATGTCAATGATGATGCCGGATTTCCAGCCATCTGCTGCTTGCAGCACTTCTGTGAACGAGCCGTAATGTATTACAAGCAGTTCTGCCAGGTATCCCGAGAAACCGCCTTTCCGCAGGTCCGAACCATAAACACCGGCTCCTTTCATGAACTGCTTGAGCAGAAGTACTTCATCTTCCAGTCCCTCTATCCTGTCCAGGATGAAAATGTTGTGGAATGGTGTCCTGTCAACTGCTGATTTTATCTGCGCAGCACTGCCCACCCTGAAGCAGGGTACCAGGTCAACCTCGAAGTTACCGAAAACAGCATGGACGTAAGGATGCTCTGCATACCGCTCCTCACTATTGCCGGCATCAAGTGCCACCTGCCTGGCGATATTGAGTCCTACTGTCCTCAGGTCCTGTTCCGGTGTATCCTCTGGGAATGATATGAATATATCCAGGTCGTGCTCACCTGATATCCAGGTACCTCTGGCGGCAGAGCCCACCAGCATTCCTGAAACGTTTTTCAGTCCTGTACCTGCTGCGGTTCGATCCACCAGGGATATGATACGGTTGGCCACTTCCTGCATCCTCTGCTGTTCAGCAGCCACCGGCTTTATTTTTCCAAGGACCTTGTTTATTATATTATTTGTGTTCATGGTATCATTTAAGTGGAATTTTATTCATGGCATCGTTTAAGTGGAATTTTATTCATGGCATCGTTTAAGCGGTATTTCATTCATGCTATCATTTAAGCGGTATTTCATTCAGGGTCTCATAAATAGGACCCTTCGGTGTAAGTGTGCTTTTCTTAAACGCAATGGAATTCACAGTAAACTCCCCCAGGTCAATGTCCTGCAGTCCTGCCAGCACCCTGGCAAGCTGTTCTTTTGAAGTGTTGTCAAGATTCTTGACCCGTGCCAGTGTGGCGTGTGCAGTGAACCTGCCCCGGTCCTTTTTGAACCTGTAACTTTTAAGGACATGCTCCACTTCGCTGTGCAGGTGTTCGAACTCACCTGTGGCACCCAGCCAGATGACCTTCATGTATGATGGCTTTGGGAATACACCTACACCTGCGACCCTGGCTGTGAACGGGGCGCAGTCAATTTTAGATATAGCATCTGTGATGGGAGCTGCCTGGGATTCTGGAATGTCGCCAAGGAACTTCAGGGTGATGTGGATGAGGTCTGGGTCCACCAGTTTCAGGCCCTTGAAATCCATTTCCTGCTGGATGGAGTGTGCAGCCTCTTTTATGTGGTCAGGGAGTTCTACGGCTAAGAATGTGCGTATCATGCAGTATCACAGTCAATTACGGTCGCCATTTACTTAATATTTGGTTTTTAAGTTAGACCTATGATGAATCCTTCAGTGCATGAAAAATATTCAAGTTCTTTATAGGTCAACTCTAATTTTGGACATGATGATGTCCTGTTTCTTTATTGCAGTTGACTTCAGGAATGCAAGACAAATGAAATATCGGGTTTGTTCCCAGGCATTCTACTGCTCTTCAATCTCTTGTAACCAGTCAGGAATATCTTTTTCCTCTTCAATATACGAAAGCTCAAACTGGCAGAACTGTTCTCCTGTATCGTATTTACAGGAATGGATATCGCACCGGATATGTTTACCAGTAGCAATATTTGCAATACCCTCAATTTCTCCGCGCATGAACGCACAGGGCTTAACATCCAGGTTTTTCACACCAGCGCAGTCAACCGCTTCGGAAATTGTTATCATGAAACCATCCAGGAATTTCTCAACTGATTCTATATTTGCCAGGAGTTGTTTTTTATAATATTTAGGAAGTGCATCCGTAAGTAACTCTTCACCGTCAACCTGGTAGAAGCTTTTCAAGATATCTATGAGCCGATTGCTGAACCGGACCCCTGCCTTGCGGTAGGTCTCAGAGAATATTTCAGGGTTCTGTTCCAGGTTATTCAGTATTCTTAGTTGGTAACCTATAATATGACTATTAGTTCCTACTATTGGTTCTGCTGGAGTTTCGGCTTTCAGTGATTCCATTATTTTCTCAGATAATGCTGTTTCCACTTCGTACAGTTTTTCGTCTGAAATTGATAAATTAAGATATTTATCCAGGTTATCCCTGAAACTTATAGAACGCATATTACCGATTTCATAATTGCAGGTAGTTTCTCCGTTGGTGCCACAGGTTGATTCATATGTTCCCATGGACTGATTAAATAACGCACTGAATATACCTGCCAAAAGACCCGAAAAATAGAAACATGCCTTCAAATCTATATTCGGAAGATCCAAACATTCATCGCAGTTTTTCACTTCATACGTAATTTGTCTGGAATCAGGATCAATGGACCGAAATGCCCCGTATCCTTTGCCCATTTTCCAGAACAATGGCCCGTAAATATTCCGGTTCAATATTTGAAGTATTTTCAAGCCCTGTTTAGGATCTCTTCGATTGAAGTTCCTAAATAGCCTGGATTCCAATCCTTTTTTGTCGTGCTGCTCCTGAACATTTTCCATTGTACCGTTTGCAGTGGACTGGTATTCAATCCGGGCTATGTTTGGATTATAGAGCACAACATAATCCAGACGCTTCTGTATTTCGATCGTATTGACATAATCACCCAGGGTGGTCCGAATAACAGGCAGATCATTATCGACCAAGTAGAACATCTTTTGCCATAGAATCTTTATTGCAGACTTCAACCTGAAACTCATAGTTTCAATTAAAGTGTCTATATTTAAAATAGTTTCTTAATTATTCATAGTATTTTTATAGTATTTTTATACCTAATGGATATGAACCGATAATTTTTAACCAATCAACAATTTTTTCGATATTATTCAGTGCAACGCTGATATTTCTATCAGACCTGTGTCCTTCCATATCTATGTAAAATAAATAATCACCTAATCCCATCTTTGAAGGTCTGGATTCGATTTTGGTCAGGTTGATGTTGCGGCTGGCAAATTCACCCAGTAGATCGTACAGAGCACCCGGTCTGTCATAGGCAAGGTGAATGATGATGGATGTTTTATCATGCCCGGTGGGTTCGGGAATATTATTCCCTAATACTACGAACCTGGTGTAGTTCTCTTTATAGTCCTGGATATCATTTGCCAGTATATCAAGACCGTATTTCTGTGCAGATTCCCTGGATGCTATGGCAGCCATCTCAGGGAATTCAGAAGTGAGTTTTGCGGCATGTGATGTGCTGCCTGTTGTCTGCATCTTAATATTTTTAAAATGTTCACGTATGAATTTACGGCACTGGGCCAGTGCCTGGGAATGGGACAGGATAACCTTAATATCTTCCATGTGCCCCTTTGACAGGAGGCAGTGCCTGATAGGGACAATAACCTCACCAATAATGTATATATCATTTTCTTTAAGTGCGTCCATAGTAATTCCGATAGACCCTTCCAGTGAATTTTCAATGGGAACTACACCACAGTCAACCTTCCGGGTAAGCACAGATTCAATAACATCTTCCAGATCATCGAAGAACATGAGCCGGGCTTTCACATTGAGCTGTCTGGCAGCTTTTTCAGAATACGTTCCTTGTGGACCCAGCAAACCAATAATCATACCCATTACAAGCTAGTGAATTATCATATAGTTTTTGTAGATATCAAGAAAATACCCAATCCGTTCGCATTTTCTAAGCTAACATGAAAGTACTTTTCCATGTGGACAAATTATAAGTGTCATAAAAATAAAATTACTTTAATCACGTCTGGTAGGAAAAATGAATTTTAAACAGATTTTTGCCCTTATTATGGTCTTTATCATACTGATAATGATGGGAACATTACCATTATGGTGGGATGCTAAGCTACCGTTGATATTTGGATTTCCGGCATACTTAATGGGTGAGATCGATGCATACATAAAGGCGTTAAAGTGGCTTATTGACCTGATATTTGGTTAGGTTGACCAATTAACCTTATATTAGGGTAATCGGGGATTAGGGTAATCAGGGCGTTCGGACATGATATGTCTGGAGTGCATAATATGTGGGGAAGAGGTGGCGAGCTATACTTTTTTAGACAGGGATCATTACACAAAAATAAAAAGATATACATGCAATACATGTAATATGCAACATCTACCAATTCATATTCAGATTGAACAGTATCGAGTGACTAGATGATGAAACTTGAAAATACATTGATGATGATACCTGGGCCGGTACCCATAGCACCCAGGGTACAGAGAGCCATGGGCAGACCCATGTTCGGTCACAGGGGCGAGGAATTCGGCGCTATCTATGACGAATGCCGGGAGATACTTGCCGAACTGTTCCGGACCAAAAACGAAGTATTCGTAATATCAGGTTCAGGCACTGCCAGTATGGAAGCTGCCATAGGGAACGTGATAAGGAAGGATGATACAATAATCACTATCGAGAACGGTAAATTCGGTGAGCGGTTATGTGATATCGGGGAACGCTATGGCAATGCGGTAAAATTGCAGTATGACTGGGGCACGCCTATAGATCTGGAGGCCGTGGAAGCTGCCCTTGAAAACGGTGCCAAAGCCGTGGCAATGGTACATAACGAGACCAGTGCGGCCATAAAGAACCCGGTAGAAGAAGTAGCTAAACTTGCACACAAATACGGTGCCCTGTTCATTATGGATGCTATTACTACAGTTGGGGGTGATACGGTAGAGGTTGACAAATGGGGTGTGGATCTGGCATTTATGGGTTCCCAGAAATGTATTGCTGCACCACCGGGTCTGTCTGCCATTACAGTCAGTGATGCTGCCTGGGATGCCATAGTGGATAAACCGCCATATTATCTTGACCTGAAAGCATACCGTAAATCAGGCTCCAATTCACCCACCCAGACACCATACACACCAGGTGTGCCGTTAATATCTGCCATGTGTGAGGCCCTTAGGATCGTGAAGGAGGAAGGAATGCAGCAGCGCAAGCACAGGCATGCACAGGGTGCAGCAGCTGTACGGGCGGCAGCGGGTGCGCTTGGTATTGAACTGTTCCCGAAGATCGATAAGTATCACAGTTATTCCAATACTGTCACTGCCATGAATATTCCCGAGGGTATAACTGATAAGGAACTGCGCGGCGGGATGCTGGACATGGGTATCCAGATATCTGGCGGGCAGTCACACCTGAAGGGTAAGATATTCAGGATAGGCAGTATGGGTAATTTCACTGCTACTGATATGGTCACCACCATCTCTACGCTGGAACTGGTGCTGGCAAAGCACGGGCTGGTTGACAGAATTGGCACAGGCGTGGAAGCAGCAAGCAGGGAACTGAATAAGATATAAAGACAATAATAGTTAAAGAGATTCAATAGCTGTTATAGTTAAAAACCAAACAATATTAACTAATAAAATGCGAATTCCAACAAGTGATAACTAATAAACCACAGAGGGCACGGAGGGCACAGGGAGTAAAATCAGATGCAAGCTCTGTGTTCTCTGTGTTCTCTGTGTTCTCTGTGGTTTAATTATAATTATCTGAAAATCAAAGTGTTAAGACATTAGTATCGATGATTTCTATTGAAGTCATCTATAAACAACTTCTGTCGAAGTTATCTATCAAATATTAGGTTCTTGACTATAAATTAGCAGTTCGAGGAAAACATGGTCACGGTAGGTATTGCAGATACTACATTTGCCAGGTATGATATGGGAGGTGCAGCCATTGATGAGCTGCGCAATAATGCATCTGTGAAGATCGAGCGTTATACTGTACCCGGTATCAAGGACCTGCCCGTGGCCTGCAAGAAATTGATAGAAGAACTGGGCTGCGATATTGTCATGGCGCTGGGTATGCCCGGGGCAGACCCAAAGGATAAGATATGCGCTCACGAGGCATCCCAGGGTATCATCCAGGCACAGTTGATGACCAATACCCATGTGATCGAGGTGTTCGTGCATGAGGATGAAGCAGAGGATGAAAAAACCCTTGCATGGTTGATGGAGCACCGCTCACGGGAGCATGCCCTGAATGTTGTTAAATTGCTGTTTAGAAAGCGGGATCTGGAACGTGAGGCAGGTACCGGGCAGCGGCAGGGCTATAAAGATGCTGGTCAGGTGGGTCTGTAGAACATATTTAAATTTATAGTATAATGTCAATAAGAAATAGAATTGGAGATAACCGGAGATCATTATCATGAGCGATATTAAACTGGGATTTGTGATAGCAGAGTTCAACAGGGACATAACCTACCAGATGGAGCTGCTGGGCAGGGAGCATGCAGAGTTTTTGGGGGCCACAGTGGAGCAGACCATTATGGTGCCGGGTGTATATGATATGCCGCTGGCCATAAAGAAAATGGTAACCGACCCCAACATCGATGCCGTGGTCACGATCGGCTGCGTTATCGAAGGCCAGACCAAGCACGATGAGATTGTGGTGCAGCACGCTACCAGGAAGATCACAGACCTGTCACTGGAATATGATAAACCGGTAACCCTGGGCATATCGGGCCCTGGTATGAGCAGGCTGGATGCACACAAGAGAGTGGACTATGCCAAACGTGCGGTCGAGGCTGCCGTCAAGCTGGTGCAAAGATTAAAATAATATCTCATCCCAGATTGAAGCCATGGTATCAAAACGCCTGCAAAGTATAGAGGAATCGGCCACCCTCAGGATGACGAATCTGGCCAATGATCTCAAGCGCGAGGGACATGATGTTATCAGTTTCAGCCTGGGAGAACCTGATTTTGACACACCGAAGCATATCTGTGATGCTGCCGAAGTGTCGCTGCGCCGGGGCGACACCCATTATTCTCCTTCTCCCGGCATTCCCGAACTGCGCCTTGCTATTGCTGAAAAACTGAATGAAGAGAACAACCTGAATATTGAGCCTGCCCATGTGATCGTGACACCGGGCGCCAAGCAGGCTGTGTTCGAGGCCATACTTGCCATACTGGACGAGGGCGATGAGGGCATTCTGTTCGACCCGGCCTGGGTATCCTATGACCCGTGCATCAAGATAGCGGGCGGGAAGACAGTGTTTGCACCACTTGACCCGGAAAATGATTTTTGTCCCACAGATGTAGCCAGTTATATCACTCCAAAGACCAAGCTTATTGTATTGAACAGCCCCAGCAATCCTACAGGGGGTATTTTTTCCAGGGATGCGATAAAAGAGATCGCAGACCTTGCTATCGACCACGATATCACTGTGATCTCGGACGAGATATATGAGAAGATCATCTACGATAAAGAGCATTTCAGCATCGGCAGTCTACCCGGCATGGAAGACCGCACCATCACTATCAATGGTTTTTCAAAGGCTTATGCCATGACTGGCTGGAGGCTGGGTTATCTTGCTACTTCTCATGAACTGTACACGTCCATGTCCAAGCTGCAGAGCCATAGTGTCAGCAGTGCCACTACTTTTGTCCAGTGGGCGGGTGTGGAGGCCCTGAAAGGGGACCAGTCATTTATTCCAGGGATGGTTGCCGAGTTCAAGGCACGGCGGGACCTGCTGGTGGACGGGCTGAACAATATGGGTATTAAGTCTAATTATCCCAGCGGTGCGTTCTATTCCTTTGCCGACGTAAGCGAATACGGTAACGGTGATGATGTGTGCGAGCAGTTGCTCACAGAGGCCCATGTGGCTGCCACGCCGGGAAGTGCGTTTGGACCCAACAGCATGGACTTTATCAGGATTTCCTATGCTACCAGCCAGGAGCGAATACGGGACGCACTGGAGCGGATCGAGCAGGTGCTGGGGTAACAGCCGGGTAAAAGGAAAAGAGTCCACAAGTATAAATCATATCATAGTTGTTTTCATTGTCGTGCGAAGTAAAATCATCATTCGAAAACTCTCCAGTGGTCCACTGTTCTATGATTACCAGTACGGCATAGCATCTATGCTATATTCCCGTCTTGCTACAGCAAATATTACCCTGGCAAATTCGATCCACAGCCATCAGGGATTCAAGTTCTATACGTTTTCCAACCTGATCATCGAAGACTGGATCCCGATTAAAGGCGGCTTGAATTTCACAAGAGCCCACTTTTTCCTTTCCTCGCCCGATCCTGAATTCATACGAAGTTTTACAGAGGGACTGCTGCTTGAACCTGAATTTTTCCTTGGTAAAAAGAAGAAGGTTGATCTTATCATCGAGCGCGTAGAGATACTCCCGCAGCGCACGTTTCCGGATACCTGTACATTCAAAACCCTCTCGCCTGTGTATGTCAAGACTATGAGAAAACGTGATGGTAAGCTGGTCGAGGTTGACCTGTACCCGAAAGATGCAAAGTTCTATGAGAACCTGCATACAAACCTGGCCGCCCGGTATGAGAAGTTCTACGGGCACCCTGTTGAACATGAGCATTTTGAGGTTTTGGATGTTAAGGACGTTAAACCCAAACGGATATCGGTTGGCAACTCTTTTCGGCGGTGCAGTTTGATGAAGATGATGGTTGAGGCGAGCCCTGAGCTTATCGGGTTTGCATATGGTGCCGGGCTGGGCGAGAAGAATGCTATGGGGTTCGGGTGCGTGGATATGGTGTGAACGGGGAGCCAGTGTATATTTTAGCTATCCTGGATCGTTACTTTTTCCATGTGCCTGTTAAGGAGTTCTACTTCATGCTGTCCTGCAAATTCAAGCGACGATTGTGTGTATCCGGATTTTGATATGAATATCACCCGTTTCTTTTGTGTCCTGAATTCGGAGCTGCTGATCTTTTGTATCAGGTTGTCAATATCTTTGTAACTGGTTTTCTTATTTCGCCATTTGATCTCAAAAATATATGCCGTGTTGTCATCTGTGCCTACCAGGTCGAATTCGATGTTATCTTTCAGGTACTTTTCAAGTTCAATGTTGTACAGTGTTTCCAGTTTGTATTTCATTTCATATTCTTTGGCAATTCCAAGTTCGGTTGAGACTCTCTGGTATTTTTCCTCCAGGTTTGCCAGAAGGTGTTCTGCCACTTTCACTGACGTGATTTTTGCACCGAGGCCCAGATATTTGTTATTGACCCAGAATGCAAATAGTGGGTCTCGTATGTGGTATGTGCTACTTTCACGGAATATAAGGTCTGTTCTCAGAAGGGCTTTGAGGTAATTTGATATTTCTCCTGTCGGTTTTTTTATGTGCCTTGCAATTGCTCCTAAGGTTGCAGGATCTTGTGATAACAGGAAGAGTATGGTCTTGTACCTGTCTTTGTTCTTGAATTTTGCAAGGGATACATCAAGGATGTATTCGAAATGTTCATTGATGGAACCTGTATCTGCGAATATTTCGTTCATTATGCAGAAATTTACCTGTGGTGTGTTGATCGAACTGTCAATTGCATACTGTTCGGATATTTTCCTGCATACTGCGACTGTGTAATAGGGCTGTCCGTTTGTGAATTTATATATCTTGTCTTTGTGGTTTTGGGCGAGTTTGAAGGGAAGTGTCGAATCTATGAGTTCGTGTGTGCTTTCCCTGTCAAAGTTTTCCAGGGTCATCCTGGTGAACTGTCCGAAAAATGGGTTTTTGTAGTTAAGCATTTCATTGAAGACCGAGAACACGGAGCCTGATATCCAGTAGTTGACGTCCTTTTGTTTTTCTGTTATCGAGCGCATTATCTGGAGGAAACGGGGGTGTACATGTAGTAATTCCTGGAATTCGTCGAGTATGAATATTATCTTTTTGTCGTGTTTTTGTGCGAGTTTCTGTGCAAATGCAAATGTTATTTCCAGGAGTTCTTCTGTGGCGATCTCGTGCTGCTTGAGGATGCTTATGAGGGTTCTTACGTGGTGTGTTTCCATATCTCCCAGTTTTGATGCGAGTAGAAGCAGGTCTTCCATTTCATAGGGATAGTCTGCCTGTTCCTTTTGCCTGATTGTTTCGTATATTAATTCTTTTGAGTATGCTTTGACGAATCCTTCTGTATCAGGGATTATTTTCTGGAGGTTTATGTAGGGGATCAGTATGTTCTTGTTATGGGTGGTGTTTTTGAATTGCAATAGCAATTCTGTTTTTCCGATGCGCCTGAGCCCGAATAGTGCGATGTTTATTCTTGAGCCTGAGCTTATTGATCTGCTGTGCTGGTTGAGGATTGCGAGTTCATGGGTTCTGTTTATGAACATATATGTTTGTATAATGCTTTTATGCATAAATAGATTATGCATAATTTGGTTATACATAATTGGGTTATGCAGGTATTGTGGCTTGACAGGGGTGCCGCTGGAGGAGATACGACTGGTGCAGTGGGTGGGATACAGATGGTGTAAATTGAGGGATTGGCGGTATGGGGGAGATATGTGGTAAGGGCGTGTCGGTGGGTATATGGTGGAAGGAGAACGGCCTGCGCCAGG
>JAAXOC010000111.1 GCA_014237145.1 ANME-2 cluster archaeon | reverse complement strand
TGTGGTGGCAACAGAAAACGCTAGCTGAAGGGCTTATTTTTTAGGATCTTTCAAAGTAAGGTATTACCGCCGCAAATGGAATCGCACTTAACTTAAAGAAAAAAAACATTGACTTATTGGATGTAAATGAGCTTAGAGAAATATATATACATAATATATATAAAGGTGGGATGTATAAACAATTTAAAAAAGAATGGAAATATAGGTCAAATGGAAGCATATATAAAACAGATTTTCATGATTTATTTAATATAATTGAAGGAAAAAAAGCCGTTTCTAAAGAGTCAAAAATAATGGTTACACAAGCAACCTTGCATGGAATTGCCACTTATCATGATGATAGATGGCATGAAAGAACAGCATGGTCTGCACCTTCAACAAAAGTATTTAAGAGTAGGGTAGCAGAGCATTTATTCATTGATTTTTTTCTTGAATCAGTGGTAATAGAACGGTTTATTAATAATCCTAAATCAAAATTCTTATTTTTAATGGGAAATGGAGATTGTCGGAAAAGTACCTGAAAAGCGCCTAAATTAAAACTTAGAGAAATATTGTTAAAAATAAATCACTATGCTGCGCCCAGTCAAGTTTATACAGTAAAGCTGAAATATTCGAAAATTAGGCTTTTCCGACAATCTCAAATGATATATATAATAAAGTAAGAAAATCTTTTGATAAAGAACTCTACAAATCATTATCAGGGGACAATGTTATTTTTTGTGATAATGTAAACAAGGATTTCAAATTAGAAGATTTTGATTTAAAAGTTGATTTAAAATATATCATAAAAATTAAGCATCCTGCAGCATAGGTTACATGTGTTATCATCGTATATATACGATAAAATCTGCAAAATTTATCGACTATACACGATAAACTTATTTACTTCCAGAGTCCATATTACATAGCATGGACACAAAAAGCAAACTAAAACACGTATTTGTCGAATGGCAGGAACGTGAACTGCCAAAATTCCAGAAGCGGTGGCGTGATATAGACCTTACCGGCCCGCATATTGTAGACATAATAGGCGTAAGGCGCTGCGGCAAGACCTATTACATGTTCCAATTGATATCCGAGCTGCTGGACTCAGACATACCCAAATCAAATATATTATACATCAACCTTGATGACGACAGGCTCCAGCCCTTAAACGGCGATGAACTACATTTACTGATCGAAACGTTCTACGAGTTTTTTGAGGTCTCTGACAAGCACAATTTATACCTGTTCCTGGATGAGATCCAGAACATGCCTGACTGGGAAAAGTGGGTCAAGAGCACCTATGACAAACACCAAAATATAAAGATCATAATAAGCGGTTCAAATGCATCATTGTTATCACGTGACATATCCACCCTGTTAACCGGAAGACATATCACAACCCGGATGTTCCCGTTCAGTTTCACTGAATTCCTGGATTACCACGAAATAAAGTTCCAGCTAAAAACCCTGCAATATTCGAAAAAAAAGACATTAGTAAAAAAGAAATTCAGCGAATACCTGGAAAATGGCGGGTTTCCTGAAGTAATATACTATCCAGGAGTGGGGCAAAGGGAATTACTTCAGTCTTACTTTGACGACATCATTTACCGGGACATCATCTCCCGTTTCAATATACGTAATCCCCAGGTCTTCAAGCAGTTGAGCCTGTTTTGCATCTCAAACATTTCAAGACCCCATTCATTCAATTCACTAAGAAGATTGTTTGCAAATTATTCCCCCCTCAGTACGGATGCCATAATAAATTACCTGGCATATCTGGAAGATGCATTCTTGCTGTTCACCATACCGCATTATGATCATTCAATAAAGAAACAGATAAACAAACCTAAAAAATTATACTGTATAGATACCGGCATGGTCAATGCCGTCTCATTCCGCTTTTCAGATAACATGGGGCAGTTGTATGAAAATCTGGTATTCTTGCAGCTCAAGCGGACAAATCGTGAAACATATTACTGGCAAAGTGCAAAAAGCCACGAGGTGGATTTTATAATAAAAGAGGGATTGGAAACCAGTCATCTGATACAGGTGTGTGTTGATATTTCAGATGCAAAGACAAAATCCCGTGAGGTCAATGGTCTGGTTGAAGGTCTGGACTATTTTGACCTTCCGGAAGGTACGATCATAACTTCAGACCTGTTCCATGAGGAAACTGTTGATGGGAAACTAATACGGTATGTACCGCTCTGGTACTGGCTGCTTGAAAATGAGATCCGTCATTGATAACATTCACAGCCTTTAAACTTAAAATCCAACAGGTTATAAGAATATTGAATACATTATACAAATCATTACACAAATGGATATGTTCTCAAAAAAAGCTGCAAGGATACCGCCATTCTATGTAATGGAAGTACTGGAAAGGGCAGAGGAACTCGAACGCGCAGGAAGGGATATCGTCCATCTCGAAGTAGGTATACCCAACTTCCCCACAGCTTCCCATATCAGCGAAGCTGCCTATGAGGCAATAAAGGCAGGCGAGACCAGGTACACCCACAGCATGGGACTGCTCAAACTCAGGGAATCGGTTGCCGGATACTACAACCGGAAGTTCAACCTAAACTTGAGTAGCGGGCAGGTCATCATCACATCAGGCACCAGCCCGGCCATGTTGATGCTGTTCATGGGCCTGCTGGATAAAGAAGATGAGGTCGTGATGTCCAACCCCTATTATTCAGCGTATCCAAATTTTGTAGAATACATGGACGGCAGGCCTGTTTTTGTATATACAAAGGAAGACGAAGGGTTCAGCCTGACACCCGATACAGTAGCCATGAAGATAACCCCCCGGACCAAGGCACTATTGATAAATTCCCCTGCCAACCCCACCGGGCACGTCATGTACCCAAAAACCATGCAGGGCCTGGCCGAAGTCGCAGGGGATATTCCTGTAATATCTGATGAGATATACCAGGGCCTGATCTACAATGGCAAAGACCATTCCATACTTGAATACACAGACAACGCCTTTGTGCTGAACGGTTTTTCCAAACTCTTTGCCATGACAGGGTGGCGTCTTGGCTACCTTATCGCACCGCCCGAATACATCAGGGCCCTGCAGAAGATACAGCAGAACTTCTTTATCTGTGCCAACAGCTTTGTCCAGCATGCAGGCATTGCGGCACTAAAAGGACCGCAGGACTATGTACAGGAGATGGTGGCAACGTACGATAAACGCAGGAAGTACATCCTGCAGCGGCTAAAAGGTATGGGGTTCGGGATCGGCAGTGAACCTACCGGGGCGTTTTATGTGCTTGCCAATGCAAAGGAGTTCAGCGAGGACTCACTTGAACTCAGCCGCCGTATACTTGAAGAAGCAGGGGTGGCGGTGGCTCCGGGCATTGACTTCGGGGAGGGGGCAGAAGGCTACTTGCGGTTCTCATATGCCAACAGCCTTGAGAACATCAGGGAAGGTCTGGACAGGATTGAGGAATACCTTAACACCTGAAAGATAATTAGAAAATATTATTTATGGTAAGTACTTATTGTTTTCCATGATCGACCCGATTAAAGAACTTATATCATTGAGTGAAAAAAAAGGATTCATGGCACACAAGATCGTTCTTAAATGCCAGGATTGTGCTCATATTGAAGAATCTAATTATTACGATCTGTTAAAGGATAAACAGTACGAATTGCTGGAACCCACAACAGTACCCAATCCCTATATCCAGGAGTCGTATTACGAGGAAGATGTAACTGCTACTCCAATAAAATTCAAGATAGAATGTCCCAAATGCAAAGGAGAGATGGTAGGTTTTTCTCCTGTGCCCATGGAATATATACTGAATCATCTCAGTTCCCCACCACCAGATGATATGATATATGGCTGATATTTTGTTTTAATTAGAAAAATAATAACCAAATTACTGCTACTAACAGCATGAACAACCATAATCCCAGTCTCAGTAAGATCGAGAAGATCATAGGATACCAGTTCAATGATAAGCAGTTGGGCACGTCAGCAATAACTACCCGCGCCTATTCCAACGAACACCCACAATGTCCGGAGAACCAGGCCCTTGAATTTTTGGGAGATGCTATTTTATCTTTCGTGACCGCTGAACTGTTATACGAAAAATGGTCCCAGCTTAAAGATAATAAAGTATTCTATGAAATGACACCCGAATCTGTGATGACAAAGATACGGCAGGAAGTAGTAAATAACCAGTTCCTGGCAGACTGCGCTAATTCTTATAACCTCTGTGATTTTATTTTCGATTCCACAGATAATCCAAATACTGGATATAATAGCTCAGGTACCGGTCCGGGTGACGATATAATTGAGGCTTTGGTTGCGGCAATTTATTTTGATAATGAACGATCCATTGTCCGGGCAAAGGAATTCATCATAGACTTTCTCAACCTATCCGATCTTCTTGAAGATGAAAAACGAATGATCGAACTGGTTACACAAAAGAATCCAAAGGATAGGCTTATCCATAAATACCAGGAATTGAAAAAAGTCACACCTTCCATCGAATATCCTGTTATAGAGGATAAGTTAGTAGGAAATACACACCATTTTGTATTGGGTCTGCTCATCGATGGCAAATTGCTGCCCGGGATAACTGGCAGTGGACCCAACAAGGCTCTGGCAGAATATGAAGCAGTTGATAAGGCCTATCAGTTCCTGGAAAAAATTGACTGGGACCTGACAGGCATCAGGTGATAATGCTCTATTATGTTACATCCTGCACATCACATCCTTCATATGACATCTTTCCAGATAATTTAAGTAGTAGCTATTCAAACTGAAATTCTATAATTTATTCCAGTGTAATATCCCCGCCAAGTGACTTCATAGCTTCAAAGAACCCAGGATAAGAAATATCTACAGATTCGGCAGTATCGATTACTGTATCCCCGGCAACCATTCCGGCCACAGTTAGTGCCATCACGATACGGTGGTCGTGCCAGCCGCTCACACTGGCACCATGCAGGCCGCCGCCCCTTATCACCAGCCGGTCAGGCTCCTCTGTTATATCCACTCCCATCCTGGTCAGTTCCACAGTCATAGCGTGCAGGCGGTCAGTCTCTTTATACCTGACATGTCCGGCATTCTCGATCACCATCTCGCCTTGAGACAGCGCACCAAGTACCGCCAGTGTGGGCACCAGGTCAGGTGTCATCCCAACATCCACTGTAACACCTTTCAAGCGGCTTTTACTCACCCTCACCTCGCCTCGCTCCCGGTCCCATTCCAGGTTCGCACCCATATCCTGCAGGATGGGGATTATAGCAGCATCGCCCTGCTTATTCGGGTACAGCCCGCCCACAGTAATAGCGCCGCCTGCACCGCCACCTCCGCCTGCCAGGGCACCGGCTGCCAGCAGGTATGATGCTGAAGAAAAATCACCGGGCACGGTATACACCGTATATTCGGTTAATTTGTATGACTGGTTCGGGGGAATGATAAATGACAGGTGCCCCTTATCGTCTTCAGCCAGTTCTATCTTAATACCTGCACTTTCCAGCATCTCAATAGTGATCTCCACATACGGCCTGGACTTTAATTCACCATCCACTTTGACCACTGTCCTGGTCCGGCACAATGGGCAGGCCATGAGCAGGGCCGAAAAGAACTGGCTGCTGATACTTCCGTCCATTACCGCCTCACCTCCGGTCATGGGACCTTTTACTTCAATGGGTGCCATCCCGTTATCCCTGGTGGAAGTGACACTGGTCCCAAGCTGGTTCAGGACATCTATCAATGGTGTGTTGGGTCGCTTACGGATGGAGTCGTCCCCGGTCAGTACCGTTGTACCGTCACACAGGGCACTGACAGCCATCAACAGCCTCAGTGTAGTACCGCTGTTGGCAACATCAATAATGCTACCAGGCACGGAAGGTTTCCCATTCACCCCATCCACAATGAGACTGTCACCTTTCTCCTGTATCACGGCACCCAGTGCCCTGCATGCCCTTATAGTAGCAGCAGTATCGGCAGATAGCAGGGGACGCTCTACAATGGTCTGCTCTGCCAGGGATGCCATAACCACAGCCCTGTGGGTATAACTCTTGGACGGGGGTGCAAGCACCTCACCTTTCAGGACAGATATGCCAACTTTTGCTTTCATATTGGTCATAATATCTTAACACTTTGATTTTTAGACAATTATAATCTAACCACAGAGGACACAGAGAGCACAGAGTTTGCATCTGATTTTACTCTCTGTGCACTTTGTGCTCTCCGTGGTTTATTACTTATCACTTGTCTTGTGTGCGTCAGTTGTTTTTCTTGAACATGGCCCTGACAAAACCCAAAAACGGTGGCGAAGGCCTGTTTGGTCTGCTCTTGAACTCGGGATGGAACTGGCTGGAAAAGAAGAAATTATGTTCAGGGATCTCGGCAATCTCCATCCTGTTCTCGTTACGTCCTGTGAATTTCATACCTGCCTTTTCAATCTCATCAATGTACTTTGGATTCACTTCATACCTGTGGCGGTGACGCTCTATTATCGCGTCAGAACCATATAGTTTATTGGCAAGGCTTCCCGGTGTCAGTTCAGCAAAATAATCACCAAGCCTCATTGTGGCACCCATATTCACATTTATAACGCCTTCCTGCTCAGGCAGCAGGTCTATAACCGGATGCTCAGTAGAAGCCAGTTCCGAACTGTTTGCATCCTTATACCCCAGTACATTCCTTGCAAACTCGATAACTGCAGTCTGCATGCCCAGACACAGTCCCAGGTACGGTTTATCATTTTCCCTGGCATATTTAATCGCAGATATCTTCCCCTCAGTGCCGCGCACCCCGAAACCCCCTGGCACAAGTATTCCGTCATATTTTGCGAGCTGGTTGATAGTTTCAGGTTCATTCTCAAAATCCTCGGCATCAACCCATGAAGCATTTACCTTGCATCCCACCTCAATACCCGCATGCTTCAGGCTCTCCCTTATGCTCAGATATGAGTCTTCTAGGTCAGTGTACTTACCCACCACGGCCACCTCCACTGAACCAGTGGTCGAGCGCATCTTTTCCACCATCCGGTCCCACTCTTTACTGTCATCCTTAGAGTTCAGTCCCAGTTTGGTCAACATGTAATCAGCTGCACCTTCATTTTCCAACTGCTGGGGCACCATATAAATATCCTCGGCATCATGGGCGCTTATCACCGCCTTTGCCGGCACATCACAGAACAGGGCGATCTTTTCCTTGGTACCGGGTAGTATAGGCTTTACACATCTCGTAACTATCAAATCCGGGTGAAGACCTAACTCCCTCAGTTCTTTAACCGAATGCTGGGTCGGTTTTGTTTTCTGCTCCCCCTGTGCATCCATAGGCACCAGGGTTACATGGATGAAAACCACATCATCCACATCTTCTTCATTATGCAGCTGCCTGACAGCTTCCAAAAACGGCATACTCTCGATATCGCCTACTGTACCGCCAATTTCAATAAGACATATCTGGGCACCGCTTTGTTTGGCTACATTCCTCAGCCGTTCCTTTATCTCGTTTGTAACATGAGGAATTATCTGTACGGTCTTGCCCAGGTAATCACCCCTGCGCTCCTTATTGATGACTGCCTGATATACCTTACCAGTGGTGATATTGTGCTCCCGGGTCAGTTCGATATCCAGGAACCTTTCATAGTTACCCAGGTCCAAGTCAACTTCCCCGCCGTCCTTTAAGACGAATACTTCGCCGTGCTGGAAAGGACTCATGGTCCCGGCATCGATATTGATGTAAGGGTCGATCTTGATGGCCGTTACATCGTAACCTTTGTTCTTCAATATCCTTCCCATTGATGCGGCTGTTATTCCTTTACCAAGTCCGCTCATCACACCCCCGGTTACGATGACATATTTCATGTTCTCTAATACCTCATATTTTTCAATTATTTTTTGCCAGCAAATGCATTACAGCATATACCATAAGTATTATTATTAAAATAGAAACTGCCAGGGCTCCATACAGCACATGTATCAAATTAAAGGCAAATGTGACCAGCAGAATAACCACCACGAGCAGTATTATAAGCAAAGGCAGGATGAACGTATCCGGAAAACTAAATGATATCTCTTTTTTTCGGTTCTTATCCGGATTTTTACTTGGATCAATATCCCAATCATCCCTGGATGATGTCCGGTCCTGCTTATAATTCGGGAAGGCCAGTCTTTCATCAACATCGATAACTGACATGGGTTTGGACACTTCCGGTATTTCACCTATGATAACCCTAAATGATTCTGTGAGGGACCCATATCCGGTTGTAACTTTCATCTCACCTTCCAATGTGGTGAGATCAGCAGGAAGTTTGATCAGAACAGGTGCATATTCCTGGTTGGCTACATAGACATTATCAGACAGGAACCTGACGTTTTTTCTAAGTGTATCGCTGACGGACAGATACACATGGGTAGGACTTCCGTAATTAATAATTGGCAGTTCAATGCTGCATTCATTCCCTGGATCAAGCGGTATAGTGATATCAGATTTATCGAACTCGATCGAGTTTATCCGGTTCCTGTTTATATGTATCTGCTGCACTTGCAAGTACCTCTGCAGTTATTCCCTTAAATCGGGAGGTAACATGTTGGGAATGCCATCCTCGATCGGGTAATGTTCATTGCATTTCCCACAGAAAAGAGATCCTTTGATTATCTCTTTATCGTCCTCTTCATCTATTGTAAGCACTAAATCACCCTTGCACATTGGACAGCATAAGATTTCCATTAATTCATGTTTCATATAGTTCAATCCAGAAAACTTTTTTTATTGTTCAACATTTACGACATAGTTATTCATCAAATTATCGGTATTTGACGGGATGAGTATTCGGTGAGATGTGTATTTGATGAGAAGTATATTTAATGGAAAGGACATGCACACTATAAAATCGAGAAAATCCAGGGATATCCTTAACGAGATCAAATGGAAAGGATTGGATATCAACCATTGTACCATATACTATATACACAGAGGCGCACCAGGCGACACAAAAGCAATACCAGGGTCATCTCTTAGAATCATTGGCAGGTCTTTTTTCGAGACTACGGACGGTACATCAATCCCATATCACAGGATATTAAGAATCTATCATGACGGGATAAGAGTCTACGAGAAAAAATGAATCCGTCAATCTAATGAAGTATCATCTCATGGAGTACATCAGTCTTACTGATAATCCCTATATGTCTGCCGCCATCGGTGATTATGAGTCTTCCCACCTTATTTTCATCAAAGACCTTGACAACGTCATAGAGTGGTGTATTGCCATCCACTGAAATAATCTCCCGTGTCATGATCTCCCTGACCTTTAGGTTCATCTTTCCGCTGGCAAGTGTTCTACCAATATCTGAATATGTGATTATACCCACTATATTGCCCTTATCTTCCACTGGCGCACCATGAATATCATTCCTGGTGAATATCCTTGCTGCTTCCTGGATAGTGGAACTGGCAGGAACGATTATGGTCTTATCAGGTACAAGATCCTTTATAGGGCTTTTTGGCAGCGAAACCATCTCTGTGATAGAGAACAGCAACGCATTGGATGAATCGTCCCGCCCCATTATCTTTCCGCGTACAACAAGTTTATTAACAGGAGTGGGACCTACCTGTATGATATCACCTGTATCGAAATCACGGATATCCCCGAGTATGCGGATAATACCGTTACAGGTGTCAGGATGGCGTACAGTGGTAAAACTAATCTCAGCAGCAGTTAAATTCTCCAGATACTGCTGGTTTTTATATATAGGTACCACTACCTCTTTATCCATTTCAACAATACTTAACTCCTGGTAGGTAGCACCTGTGGCTTTATAACCACCTTTCGGCCCGGGTACACCTTCAACAAGCCCCAATGCCTTTAGCGATTGCATCTGGTTCCTGACCGTGCCCGGGTTACGGTTGATGATCTCTGCTATATTTTCCCCTTTAACAGCTGTTTTTTGCTTGCGATAAAGATTAATTAAAGCAGTTAAAATTTCCTTCTGAATAGGTGTAAGTTCCATATTAACATGCCTCTAATAAATAACTAAAATTATAAATATTGATCATATTTACTAAATATACATGATATTTATTTTACTTAAATTCATGCACACGATATTCCATATTAATTTTTTTTAACGTATAGAAAAGTACATACTTTCCTGCAGGGCTTAGAAAATGCAAACGAAGTAAGCATTTTTCTGACAATTGATATGCCAATCTGATATATGTTTTAATTGTATGTTATTAACCATTAATGTTTCCGCACACACTTTTTAAAATTATATCTACGTAAACTGTACAAGATTTGAGGAGAAATTTATACATTATATACCATGAAAAACTATAAACTTATTATAAGCTGACCATCCTTTTGATATTCCAGGAACATTTCAGCCACTTCATATGACTCCACAATTTCAATCCCCTCTATCAAATCATAATTGCATATCCCCATCATTGAACATGCCAGATCACAACATTTGAACCTGACTCCCATATCTATGCAGTCATTAACAGATTTATCATACGCCTGGGCCCCATACTTATCCTTCTTACCCAGCAGCACACCCATAGGCCCCCACAATACCACCATAACATCAAGCCCTTTTTTTCGATAGTATTTTGCGAACCTGACGGTCTCCTGGGGACTGGTGCTCTCATAGACCATATTTTTCAAGAGCAGCAAGACACGATTAATCTCTGTCATTTCACGACCTCCTCATAGCAGATGCTCGGCTATGTTTTCAATAATAATATTTTCACAATAAATGCATCTCAATTGTATAGGGTCTTTTTTTACTTTGAACTTTGAGGTAACAGGTTCATTTGTGTTCGATATACAATTGGGATTGATGCACTTCACCATACTTTCCACCATTTCCGGCAGTTCTACCTGGTATTTATCTGCCACTTCGAAATCCCGGATAATATTGATAGTGGCCCCGGGAGATATCAATGATATCTTGTCCAATTCTTTTTCTTCCAGTTCCCTGTTCTCTATCTTAACTATATCCTTATGTCCAAGTGCCTTGCTGGGAACATTCATAGCCATGGTTACAACTTCACTATATGCACCTTTTATCCCCAGTATCTTAAGTACGTTCATGGCCTGTCCAGCCAATATGCGGTCAATGACAGTACCGTTGTGAATGGGTCGCACCCTCAATTCTTTTTCAGCACTCATACCTCTACCCCCATTACGATAGTAAGCAGGGCCATCCTGATGGGTACGCCATAGAAAGACTGCTCAAAATAACGGGCATGTGAAGAAGTATCCACTGAACTATCAATCTCATACACCCTTGGGAGCGGATGCATTATTATCATACTATCCCTTACGTTCCCAAGATGTTCGGTAGTGATCTTATAGGCACCTGCCACCTTTTTATATTCAGTAGGATCAGGAAAACGTTCTTTCTGGATGCGGGTCATGTACAGCACATCAATGCTGTCCAGTATCTCCCCAAGGTTCTCTGTCTCACGGACCCTGGCACCCCTGGCCTTCAGGTCAGCCTTGATCTGGTCAGGCATCTTTAACTGTGGGGGTGAGACAAGAGTGATGTTTGCGCCATATAATGACAGGGCATAAGTCAGGGAATGGACAGTTCGACCATATTTCAGGTCCCCTACGATCGCAATATCAAGATTGTCAAGATGGCTCTCCTTTCTGATCGTGTACAGGTCCAGTAGTGTTTGCGTGGGATGATGCCCGGCACCATCGCCGCCGTTTATAATGGGAACGGATGAAAATTCGGCAGCCATTAGCGCCGAACCTTCACTGGGGTGCCGCTGTACTATGGCATCGGAATAAGTACTGACCACCCGGATCATATCTGCAAGTGTCTCACCTTTTACAATACTGGTAGCCTCTTTGGAGCCAAGGTTCAGGACATGCCCACCAAGCCTGAGCATGGCGGTCTCAAAGGACATCCTGGTCCTGGTACTTGGTTCGTAGAATAATAGTGCAAGTATCTTACCGGCCAGAAGGTCAGACCTGCCGCCCCTTGCCAACGGTTCAAGTTTAGCGGCCCGGTCCAGGATATAATCCATCTCGTCCCGGGTAAAATCCTTCATTGAGATTATATGGCGGCGCTCGAACCTCATCGGAAGTAATATGGCGATATCCTGATTTAAACTTATTGAAATGAAGCATGACCTTTACCAGATCTTCATCAGGCATCTACGTCTATCCCAAGTATATGTCCTGCTCCATTAAACACATCTTCTGCAATGCAGGCACACCCTTTTGCAGCACTCCATATCCCAAGGGACTTTACCTTGCAGCTAATATGATCCTCAATTTTCTCTTTTATATATTGTATCTCACTGACCGAACCTGAGATGAAAACTTCCGGGCTATGCACACCCATTTCTTTTAAGGGAAGGGTCATTGACACGATCTCCATTGATGCGAACAATGCAAGAGTATCAACTGCCAGGACAGCATTTTCATCACCTTTGTTGAAATCGTCCAAAAGCTCATAAATGCCGGAGTGTCCGGTCATACTGGTCACACCCGCTCGCGTGAAGGCCTCATTGGCAGTATACAGACCGGAATCAACGTCCCTGATAGCTGAAAGGTCCAGTGGTCCATGGTGTATTCCGGGTGCAAAGATACAGGCATCGATAGCACCCAATAGCCGTCCATGTGCTGCTGCCAGCGTTACTGTGTTAGAACTGATATCAGAGACTATGAAATTATCATATCCCATTTTATGGGCATGGTAGGTAATACCCAGCTTTTCGGGACTGGCCCCGTGAGAGAATACATTGAACCGGGCATCCGGTGTGTTGCCCCTGTGTAGCCCTGGGATCACAACGGCAGGTATGCCTGAATCCTTTATGGTATCATAGACATGGGTTCCCCCGCCCACATGAAGCCCTGCACCGTCACGGCTTGTAATACCCCTGTCAGGCACCCGGTCAATGGGTGTGATGCGGTCTATACCATCACCCATGGAATAAGTAACTGCAATCATCCGGATATCGTTCTTTGACACATCCAGGCCCTGCAGGATATTATGCAGCAGTTCATGCCCTGGCATTGCTGCAGCATCCTGTCTCAGGATACTGAATACTTTGTCATCCGATGATGCAAACCGCATGAATGTGGTACCGTGGTCAATCCCTACGAACATATTAATCTGGAATTTCTAATGCGTATTAAGTTAATTGATTTTAACATTTAGTTACAGAAATTTTATGCAAATTTCCTTGTTGTGGTATATAAACTTCCTGTGTTTTGTTAACCTATAGGTAAATATATAATTTCCTATACATTGAAAAGGAAGAAGATCAAATGTCGTATATATTGGTATGCTGTTAAAATGGCAAAAGTTTATGGCAAGCCCAAACAAGTATGGCAAAAATACCTCGGAACTGCAGGAAAAATTGTAGAACTCTAAGAAAAGGCAGCAGAATTGCTACACATCCAATCATAAACCGCACCTGAAAAAATTCACCGAAGGCTTTATGACTAATAATCACTTATCTAAGCCCTTACCCTTACCTATTCAGTACCATAAAAGCGGGGTGGGGTAGTCAGGAAATCCCGACGGGCTCATAACCCGTAGATCCATGGTTCGAATCCATGCCCCGCTATCTTATTTATCAGAAAAATTTTTAAGTATACGAACCAAATACCAATTGAAGTTAATAAAAGTGGGTTAATAAAGCAGTGATTGATCTAATAACATTAATTGAGGTTTTATCAGTTATAATACTGATAGGACTATCGGCTTTTTTTTCATCTTCCGAGACCGCTTTTATTTCAGTAAACCGAATTAAGATGCTCCACCTGGCTGAAAAAGGGGATAAGAATGCCAATATCATCCATAAGGAACTGCAGCATCCTGAAAAATTCATTACCACAATTCTTGTGGGTAACAACATCGTGAATGTGACTGCTTCCGTGCTTGTCACTGCCCTGACATTGAATTATTTTGGTAATATGGGTATTGCTATAGCTACCGGTGTAATGACAGTGGTTATCCTGGTATTCGGGGAGATCGTCCCAAAGACCTTTGCCACCCGGCATGCTGATACATATTCCCTGAAGATTGCAGGGCTGCTGGAATTACTTACCAGGATACTATACCCAGTTGTGTTTATTTTCACCCAGATCACCCGCATAGTACTGAGAATTTTAGGGGTAAAGGAAAAGATCAGGAACCCCTTTATCACAGAAGACCAGATAAAACTCTTACTCAAGGTTGGGGTGGAAGAAGGCGTGTTCGAGCGTCATGAGCAGGACTATATCCATAAGGTGTTCAAGTTCACTGACAAGAAAGCAAAGACGGCCATGACCTATAAGGCCGACATGGTAACGGTTGAAAATACCATAACCCTTGATACGGCACTTGAAAAGATCAATGAGTCCGGCCATTCAAGGCTTCCTGTCTGGAAGGATGATTTTGACAATATCATAGGCATGATATATGCCAAAGACCTGCTAAAATACCGGGATGAAGAACTTGAAAGAATGAGTGTTGAAGAGATATTGAGACCCATATTAACGGTCAGGAGTGACCGCAAGATCGCTTCCATATTCAAGGAACTCCAGTTCAGGAAGATCCAGATAACAGTAGTGGTTGATGAGAAACAGAATGTGGTGGGGTTGTTATCCATGGAAGATATCATTGAAGAGATCGTAGGGGAGATCCTTGATGAATATGATATCGAAGAAATGGATAATGGTATATTGCCTAAACCAAAGAAGAGGATACGTTAGCATTAACTGGAATGGCTCAATACATCGTGAACCATTTCATTTGACCTTCGAGACTTTTTATTATTTCCTGAAACGGTTTATTCTACATCGTCGGGGCAGGATATGAAGCGTCCGGTGCTGTTGTGCGGTACGTGCGAAATTAGCAAATAATTATGTGGTACCAGTACATCATGAACTCTATATGAAAACAGATATCGAACTTCTTGTTAAGAAATACGCTCTCCAGAATGCCGTCAAATACGGCAAAGCCCCGCAGCAGGGTGCAGTCATGGGAAAACTCATGGGAGAGCATCCAGAGCTTAGGCAGAGGGCAAAGGAAATCTCGCCGTTGATCGGCACATTTTTAAAGGATATCGCATCAGGGACTCCGGAAGAATGGCAGGCTGAACTGCAAGCATTAGCGCCTGAACTGATTGAAGAACTCACGCAGCGCAAGGAGCCTGACAAGGGGCTGAAGGAACTTCCCGATGCAAAAGGTGGTGTGGTCATGAGGTTCGCACCCAATCCCAACGGCCCGCCCACACTGGGCAGCACCCGCGGTATCGTGGTCAACAGCGAGTACGTGAAGAATTACGGCGGCAAGTTCATCATCAGGTTCGACGACACCGACCCCGTGACCAAGCGCCCAATGCTGGAAGCCTACGACTGGTACCTTGAGGACTGCCGCTGGCTGGGTGCCGAACCTGATGAAGTAGTAATAGCATCGGACAGGCTACCCGTGTATTACGAATATGCAGAGAAGCTCATCAAGGCAGGGCATGCCTACGTGTGCACCTGCACACAGGCAGAGTTCAAGGAACTGAAGGATAACAAGCAGGCATGCCCCCACAGGGACTTACCTCCTGAGCACCACCTGCATGAGTGGAATCGGATGCTTGCAGGGGAGTACGAGGAGCGCACTGTGGTGCTGCGTATCAAGACCGATATCAAGCACAAGGATCCGGCGCTGCGTGATTGGGGCGCGTTTCGGGTGATCAGGACACTGCACCCCCGCCCGGAAGTGGGTGATAAGTATGTAGTCTGGCCGCTGCTGGATTTTGAAGGTGCAATTGAGGACCACCTGCTGGGTATGACACATATCATCAGGGGCAAGGACCTGATGGACAGCGAACTGCGGCAGAAATACGTTTACAATTACCTGGGCTGGACCTATCCCCATACCTCACACTGGGGCAGGGTGAAAATGCACGAGTTCGGTAAGTTCAGTACCAGCGGCCTGGGAAAAGCCATTGAGGCTGGCGAATATTCCGGTTGGGATGACCCCGGGTTACCCACGCTTAGGGCACTGCGCCGCCAGGGGATTCGCCCTGAAGCATTGCGCAAGTTCTTTATTGACATGGGTGTGGGCGAGACCGATGTGAACCTGAGCCTGGATAACCTGTATGCTGAGAACCGCAAGCTGATCGATGCTGATGCTAACCGTTATTTCTTTGTATGGGACCCGGTCAGACTGGACATTTCAGGATCACAGGTCACAGACGCGAAACTGCCGCTGCATCCATCTGTGGACAGGGGCTTCAGGGAGATTACGGTAGAAAGTAGTGTATTGGTGTGCAGCCAGGACATCAGTAATGCAAAACCCGGCGACCTGTTCAGGTTGAAAGACCTGTACAATATCAGGATCACGGGGCAGGGCACGGCCGAGTTTGCAGGACGTGACATTGAGACCATGAAGAAGGAGGGCGGGCGCATCATACACTGGGCGCCTGTGGACGGCATACCTGTGAAGGTGCTTACGCCCGAGGGTGAGATCACAGGTACCGGAGAGGCTGGTATTGCGACCGACCTGGACAGGGTGGTGCAGTTTGAGCGGTTCGGGTATGTGAGAATAGATAGTGCAAACGGCAAAGTTATCGCTTATTTCACGCACAAGTAAGCAAGTAAGTACGATAGAGCAATGGAACGAACAAAAAGTCCCAAGTTCAGCAAATCGGTGTTTACCTGCGGCGATGGACTCCGGTTTGCCACGCCCGAGGTTGTAGGTCGCTACCGGGCCGGGCGGCTTAAGTGCAGTGTGCTTGCCGATATCAGCTGCGGGATAGGGGGACAGGCCGTTTGCTTTGCAAAGGAATACGATAGCGTTTACGGAATTGACATAGACCGTGAAAGACTGGAGTGTGCCCGCCGTAATGCCGGAGTGTATGGCGTGGACAACATCACTTTTATTGAGGGGGATGCCCTGTCGCCCCAGGTGGTGGAGCAGGTTGCCGATGCAGATGTTATCTTCAGCGACCCGGCCCGGCCCGCCGAGGAGGATGTGCGGCAGACTGACAGCCTGCGGCCAGGAATTCCGATGGTGATGGAGGCATACAGGGATGTGACAGGCAGTTTTGCTTTCGAGGCCCCGCCACAGATGCCGCCAGGACGCATAGATTTTGATTGCGAACGCGAGTACCTGAGCGTGGACGGACAGTTAAACAGGCTGACACTGTACTTCGGGCCGCTGAAAAGTTGTGAGAGGTCGGCTGTGGTGTTGAAAGGGGACAGGCATTACAGGCTGGAGTCGGGCGTATCCGTACCGGCTGGAATACCTGAGACTGATGAAATTCTGCCTTATGCTTTTGAGCCCGACCCTATTGTGGTGAAGGCGGAACTGCTGGGGGAGCTTGCAGCCGAATTGAACATAAATATGGGCCTCGTAAAGATTGATGCCAGACGGAGCCTGTTAACCTCTTTATCGAACATTGATTCACCATTTTTCAAGAATAGATATCGTGTGCTTGACAAGGTCACATTTGACTGTAATAAGATCAAACGATCATTAAAAGAGCATAGTATAGGTAAGGCACTGATCCGGTTCAATGTACTGCCTGACAGATACTGGGATGTGAGGAACAAAATTGAGTCCGGCCTTGTAGGAGAAACGACAGTTCACCTTTACCAAATATCTGGTATGATCTACATTATGGAAATGCTTAAAAGTGAACCTTCCAACCATTCTGCGACAGGATAATCAAAACTACGAGCAATATCAACAGAAAAGTCCATAGGACAATAGCTATCTGTGTCGCCTTTTTGGCCCTGTCTGCATCTCCGTACTTACGAGGACGTATTCCTTGTGCCAGGAAGGTCACTACACCTGAAAGATTTATGCAGATAAGGTTCGTGAGTACCAGAAGCATTGCCCCCATTGCCAATTGCCATTCACCCTGTCCCATCAACATCCCGAAAACAACAAGTGGTGGGAGCAGTGCTACAGCAACCATAACACCAATAAGGGCACTTGCAACTCCTGTGGTTAATGATAATGCAGCCGCACTGCCTGCAGCCATAGCGAGAATAACATCACCAAGACTAACTTTTGTTCTGGATATAAGTTCAGGAATGTTTGGGTCCACTTTAAACATATATCCTACAAGAGCAGCAAATGAAAGGACAGTGAGGATACCCGTCATATTGGCTTTCAGGGCCCGTTTGGCCAGGTCAATATCCCCCAGGGTGGTGGAAAGGGATAACGCCACATTCGGACCCAGCAGGGGTGCAATGACCATGGCGCCTATAATCACTGCCACATTATTTTGCATAATGCCGATGGCAGCGACCACTGAAGATAACAATGACAATATAACGAAAACATATGAAAGGCTTGTAATCTCTTCAACATTAACATATAGTTCATCACGGCTAATTCTGCCTTTCTTTGCTTTTGAATTGTTTTCAGGTTGGGATTCTCCATTGTCAAGCATTTCCTCATTTACTATTTCAGGTCTGGGAAGTGATGCCACAACCGGAAGAAGAATTATCCTATGTCCTTCAACCATTGATATATGTTTATTCAGTATGTCCAGCACTGTTTCGGTATCTTCTGAAGTGATAAGGATTTTTATGTGTATGAACTCTTTTGAGAACCTTTCCTGCCAGATGTCCAACACTTCAAAGTCTTTTAATGCCTGTTGTACACGATATTCATCCTTTGGAGGAAGAAATACTTCAATTAACCGCAGAGCCATAATTTATCCTTTTATTATTTTTTACTAAACTCCAAAATGAACGATCGGTCTCTACACTTGCCGAAATTTGTTTTATTCATAAATCTCCCTCCTCATTTAAAATTCTTATGTATTCATTCACCAGAGACTTTCCCATTCCCAATATCTGGGCAATCTCCTCACTTTTCATCGTCCTGTTCAACTTCTCGACCTTCTAATATGCCTAAATTTAGGTAGTCACCCATATCTCATGACCTGATGTCTTTATATGTCTTATTCTTGAAAATCATGGTCTTACCTCTTGTACTCTGTGAAATTTTTTTAAAAATATATTACTTTCAATCCGCTCTCTCTCAAAGTATAAATGGGAGCAAATGATTTAGAACACGGATTTCACGGATCATAGCCGAATAAGAAAGGGCGAGTAATCGCGCTTCCTTATTCGACTGTGTATCTGCGTCCATCTGCGGTTCGTAATGAATTGATTGCCAGCCGCTGCAAGCAGTTAAAATATAAAATTTAAGTTGTGGGTGTGGAGTAGAAAAATCATTAACACTGCACCGCAAAGCAAGATAGGAGATGGAGGTTTTGTATTCGTTATCGACGAATTCACAGACCGAATCTATACTCCCCAGGCTCTGTCCAAGGAAAACGTGATATTGGTAACCAGCATCCACATACCATCCGTCAGCATTGCCTATGAGATTTTACATGACTCTGAGTGTAAATATATGGTCTGAATCTCAAATAGGTTAAAAAACGCAATCTTTAAAGAGTGTTCGATTAAAAAGCCGGATGTATGTGGAATAATTTGAAGAAGTTCCTTTTAAATGAATAAACAGAATGAGTAGCAATTGGAGGTAGTTATTTATAGTGGGAAAAAGAAGATTTTAGGTGAGAAACTGACGACGATGAGTATATCATTCAAGACAATTGATATAAGGATGTAATAATGTTAAATGTAGAAATCGGATGGGTAATGATAATTGTAGGGATCGGCCTTCTTGTAGCTGAGTCGTTTCATCCCGGGTTCTTTGTAGCAGTACCTGGCACAGTATTACTGGTTATGGGTGCAGTATTAATTCTGCTTCCCGAAATATTCGATCAATGGAATGCAGTTATTATGGTTGTAACTGCACTGGTGGCAAGTATTGCAACTATAATGCTGTACCGTAAAATTGCCCCGGTACAAATACCATTATCCACCAGCAGGGACACCCTGAAAGATAAAATAGGGAAAGTGACCATTGATATTGAACCAGGTTCTATAACCGGAAAAGTGAAGATCGATAACCAGACATGGAGTGCCACATCCGAATCAGTCATCCCGATAGGAAAAAAAGTGAAAGTAATAGAATCCGAAGGAGTCCATGTAAGAGTTGTTGAAATCAGTGAATGATCTGATTACATCATTTCAGGATAAAAACGTTCAGGAACAAAATAGAAAATAAATTGTATGGAGGATAGTATATGGCAGTAATTGATTTTGGATTGGGTCTGGTCATTACAATAGCACTCATTTTGATATTTATTTCGGGTGTTACCATCATCCAGCCCTATGAACAGGGCCTATGGATAGTGCTCGGACGCTACAGGAAACGGTTAAACCCAGGTTTCAACTGGGTGTATCCGCTGATCAGTGAAGTAATACGTATGGATTTGAGGACCCAGGTCCTGGATGTACCCAGGCAGGAGGTCATTACCAAGGATAACAGTCCCACCAATGTGGACGCTATTGTCTATGTCAGGGTTATTGATCCGGAAAAGGCCTATTTTGAAGTGGTAAATTATCATGTCGCCACTATAAGCCTCTCACAGACCACACTGCGATCAGTCGTAGGTGATATGGAACTGGACGAGATCCTGTACAACAGGGATTTCATAAATACCAAGCTTAGGGATATTCTTGACGAGGCAACCGATGCCTGGGGTGTCAAAGTGGAAGCTGTTGAGATAAGGGAAGTCGACCCTGTAGGTACTGTCAAGGAGGCCATGGAAGAGCAGACCTCTGCCGAGAGGAAGCGAAGGGCTGCGATCCTGCTGGCCGATGGCCAGAAAAAAGCCGCCATCCTTGAGGCCGAAGGTTCCAAACAGGCCCGGATACTGAATGCAGAGGGTATGCGGCAGTCACAGATACTTGAGGCTGAAGGCGAGCGGGTGTCAAAGATACTTATTGCCCAGGGTGAGTCACAAGGTCTGAGAATCCTCAGTGTGGGTGCTGTGCCCCTTGATAAAAAGGCCATCTCTGTACTGAGCATGGATATGATGAAGAAAATGGCTGAAGGCCAGGCCACGAAGATAATCTTCCCAATGGAGATCTCAAAGATGCTAAACCAGGTAGGGCAGTATCTGGGTGCCTCCACTGAAGTGCCTGAAGTGGGCGAAACTGTGGATGTGGAGAAGATCGTGGGTAAGGCAGAGGACATACTAGGACACATACCCAAGGCCGACGAACTGAGGCGGGAAGTTGAAAAGATCGAGGAGGCCCTGGTGAAGGAGACTGAAGAAACAATAATTGCTGGCGAGTCACTGAAGGAAAAGGCGATGGCCGATAAATCTGACATCCACATCTTCAAGACAGAGGAAGAGGAATCTTCTGCTGAACCAGAAGGCAACCCGGAAGAGTGAATGTATCTGTAAGGGGGCGGTTAACCGCCGCTCTCTTGCTCTATTTTTAATAATAGTAATATCATATTCCAGATATGTGGATATTAATATCAGGAATGCCGGCACCGGTGATATACCGGACATTAAAAGTATCCTGTCACAGTACATACTTGAGACTGAACTGGTGGATGATAACATTGACTGGTTTGTTGTAGCTAAAACAGGGGGCAGGATTGTGGGGTGTGCATGCCTGGATTCCAATATGAGCCTGGTGGAACTCAGGTCTATTGCTGTGCTTCCGGGGTGGAAAAATAAAGGAATCGGGCGCAGGTTGTTCGAAACACTGATGCAAAGGGCAAGGGGCATGACAGACCGGATATATGTAAGAACGACAGCCAGGGGCTTTTTCGAGAAGATGGGTTTTAGGGCACTGGATGATTCACAAAAACCTGTGTTGTGGCAGGACTGTGCAGAGTGCGATAAACTGGATGTATGCATGCAGGTGCCTATGGTACTGGAATTGAAGTGATAAGATGCTGACACTGGGACTGGTAAATACTTATGACAGGATCAAGGTGCTGGATGCACATTACCGCTCCATTGCCAGGGCGGCACCTATTGCCTACAGTTATGGATTTGCGCTGGCACTGTTCGATTACCCGTTCAAGATGGATGCAGGGGAACTGTGTGATTTCGTGGCAGATAAGACCACCATCGGCAGGTCAGGCAAGTACCTGCATGAGATGCTGGAACACAACCGGTTCTTCGTGTTCGACCTGCCTAAAAAAGGATTCCAGCCCCAGTTCGGCGTGCCAGTGGTGACCACTTCAGGTCCGGACCTGAAGAAGGCTATCACCCCGGCAGCACTGGCAGATGAGATTATCAGGGGCGGGTCGTACCTGCTGCTGGTGGGGCTGGGGCATAAGGGGCTGCCTAAGGAGTTGTTTGGAAGGGCACGGTATCACCTGGATATAACAGGACAGGGGATTCCACTTGAGACATGTACTGCCATCGGGGCTGTGCCTGCGGTGCTGGCGGCGCTGGTGTGGGAAAAGGGCTAGTGTCAAGTCAACCTTCAAGTGTCAGATTATGAAGGGTATAGGGCACAATTCTAAAATTCAAATTAATCAATAATTATATTAGACGCAGATTAACACTGATTAACGCAGATGCAACCTTAAATCAGCGTTAATCTGCGTGAATCAGCGTCTTGAAAATAACTGAAAAATATAACCGCGTCAGATCATATATCTTGCGATATTAGATGGTTGACTCGACACTAGTCATTCCCGGATACGTTCTTTAATTGGGTCCTTGCGATCCCATTATTTTACAAGTTGCTCCACATCTATATCAGCAAGCTTTATTGACAGTTCGTTTAATAATTTGCCTGTAGGGCTTTGGGATTCGAATTTATATAATTGGATCCTTCCCACCTTTTTTGTGGGGCTCATTATCTGGTAATGTAACAACTTCTCTTTCATATCAAAGACATTTGATTTTGAAACGCTTGCAGACTCGGCCAGTTCTGTCAGGTTGTATTCAAAATCTGAATGAAATGCTAAAGTCTCGATCACTTTTATCTGGGGATGCGTGCCAAATATGGCCTGCATAGGGTTTTCTTCCGGGATTTCCATGTTCTTCCTCCAATGGTTTTGTTGATTTTTATGAAGCAACTGTTGTAATAATTATTAAACTGCTAAGTAAATAAATTAAACTCAAGGGACTGAAAATCATACTTGATGGTATTAAACCAGAATGTATTTATTACGATTTTTGTGTAGCAACAATGTGGATAATGTTATAGGAAGACAATTTTAGGAAAATTATATCGCCAAAGGTATATCGACGGCAGACATACCAGTATTGATAATGTTCCTGAAGGTTTTCCAAAGAGTGAAACAAAACTTCGCAACCAATATAGCCGTAATTATAATAATTAGCTGGAAAGGCTCAACACATTGTTTACACTTTTTCAAGTGCTCAATAGGCTCAAACTATCGGTGATACCCTCCGTTATTACCTGGGGCTCTGGTCTTTCAGGCTGTATTTCCAGTCGTTGTTTAAATGATTTTATGCAGGCAGGTTTTTTTTATGAAAGTGTGACTGTAATCTTCGGGTGGAGAAGTAGATTTTGTATGGGGAACGGATTCAGTTCAGCTTGGAAATTTACTGTTTGGATGAGCATAAAGTTAATATTGTTAAGGACGTATGATTTGACTATGCAAACTAGGATAAAAAGATATAATATCTTATTAAGAGGAAACGTTCAGCATATTGGTTATCGTGGAATTATTGAAGGCACTGCAAGAAAGTTAAATATAAAAGGTTATGTTTTTAATGATGTTGACGGTAGCGTTAAGATTGCATGTGAAGGTCTTCAGAAGTCGATAGATGCTTTCATAAATGGCCTTAGCGAATTTGCTAGGTCGGATATTGATAGTATTGAGAAAAAGGAAGTCCATGAAGAACTTCATTTACCGTCTGTATTCAGCAGGGTAGCAACCGATGATTATTACGAATTTAGCGAAAAATTCGATATTGGTATAGATTTCCTTGATGGAATAAAAATAGATACTGGGGAAATGAAAGAATCTCTTACTAATATAAATACAACGCTTGAAGCATTTGTAATAAAGCAAGATGGACACAACCAGCGAATGGATGAACACAACCAGCGCCTTGAGAACATCCTTGTAAAACTGGCTGAGAAATAGCTGTATTTTTTTAACATCTCAGTGACACTGTTCCAAAATCCAGTTACTTTGGCATTTATTGCATACACAGATTTTCAGTACTTGACCTGAGGCTGATCGAAATCAGGAAAAGGGTTGCAGGAATAAAGGGTTTTGAGATTTTCCCAGACACTCCGATCTTCTTAGAGGTTTTCATTACAAGATTTGCATAGATATTTACCGATTTTTATTGTACTCATACTTTTTACTAAACTCCCAAATGACTGATCGGTTCCTCCTCTTGCCGTAACTCATATTATTCATTATTCTCCCTTCCCCAATAAAATATCATGGTCGAAACTTCGCAATCAATATAGCCGTAATGATAACAATTAATAGTACATCAAAGGCTGTAAAAAATGAAGTTTGCATGGAAGAGTCATCTTTATTTTCATCGTAATGTTCCACTTCAGGCTCATCACCTGCTGATTCATCAGGTGATAATCTTGTAATGGAATAAACAGCATTTTCTGAGGAAATTGTCTGCTTTACATCATTTTCTGCTTCGCCACTGGCAAATTGGCCGCTTAATCTTTGATCTCTTTCATCTATAGTATGATCAAGCTGCACTCCCAGACCCGATCTCATTGCCTGTGCAAGTGTTATTTGCGTAGCAGCAAAGTTATTTGCATCTACATAACCAAATCCCTTTAGTCCTAAGACACGAGCAGCGATGTAGTTGTAATTACTTTTATCATCATCCAAAGGGTCACCATAAGAATGCGCTAGTGTTTTACCCAGTACAGAGTTATTTTGCAGGTATTCCCATTTGGCAATGTTATTGATCCACTTATAGGGATCATCATCCTCTCCTGTTCGTATGAAAAAATCTACATAATAGTACTCAGGATCAGCTGAAGTCCCTTTAAAGGAACTCATAAAACTTTCCCACATATAATAATCATTGTCACAATGGTCTGCATAATATCTTACACCATTGGCAATTGTCTTTTGACCATTCATGTGGACATGATCATTTATTGCAGTCAAATGCTGGTTAAATTCATCTTTGCTGCTTTGCCCATAATAGCCCGGATCTATTTCATCCCAGAAGAAACCGTCAACATAATCATGACTATCAACAAGATCCATTATTTGCTGCTCCCAGTTATTTTTATGAGAAGCACTCGCATATGTACTGCCTAATGCTTTATACAAATAAACATCAACATCTGCACTGCGTATCTTTTGAATTTCATCCTGGTTATCATCAGCAATGATAACAAATGTTAACCCTGAGTCTGCCCAGTCTAAACCCGAGCAGTTAAGCCACCCGTAATAAGCAATATATTTTTCAGTATCCGAATCTGCACTGATGGGCAGTACAAATATGATTAGTAATGATAAACAAATGACTGTATGTGTTAAATAATTTTTTTTATTCATCTTTTATGTTTCCCATTGATATTATTTCTATGCTCCTTTATAAAGTGTTATCTAATACCCTGGTCATATTTTTTATGTTTCTTGGATAACTTTGTACTGTAAGATGCCATAAAAATATAACAATTCAGGAATTTAGATTAATTATGCTATCAGGGACGATCATTAAATCGGGTATATCTAACTGATGCGGATGCAGATACTATATGCTTACTTATATGTCCTGTTATACCTGTTCCTTAGATCATGATGATAGCAGTCAGGATAATTATGATATTGATTATTATCATGCATGTGGCTGGAGGAATTGCATTATTGTTGTTTATTGCCCTCATTTTACTATTAGAATATATGGCATATTGCAATGAAGGGTGATTGTTAAAAAAAGAAAAAAAATCCCCTTTAATAGGGGATTGAAATGTGTTTTACCTTACCTCAACTACAGTATTTAGTACCATTGAATTTGAAGGTATATGTACTATCTTAACGTCGTACTTATCACCTTGGACTAAACCAAGATCAGCAGCGGCATAAGTCCAATCGTAAGTTTCAAAATTAAACGAGATGCTATTTGGTTTTATTGTACTATTTACACATATCTGTGAACCGACCGCAAAATCATCACCTGCTTCTGAAGTAACATATATCGGTACATCCCCTTCATCAACTACCGATATTTTCCATTCAGTACCTTTAATTAAATCTCCACCAGTATGAACTATTTTTATATCATAAGTCGTGCTAGCAGCATTATTTGATGCTGTAATACTAGCCGACGGTGGTGCTGGAGCCAAATTTCCACCCATGTCGAACACGAACGCCGCAATGACTGCAGCCAGGATGACAGTGATAGCCACCATTAGGATCACACCAATGACCGGGGACACTGCTTTCTCATCTTTACTATATTGCCTATTTGATTTCATTTTTGTTTACTCCTTAGATTTCTTCTTCATTGCCTTCTCAAGTTTCTTTGCCCACATATCAGTTGATTGCGTATATTCGCATTCAAGGTAGTGCGCCACAGCCTTGGCGAGAGCATCCTTGGTGTTTTTCTCACCCGATTTCTCTTTAAGGGCGATTAGGTCATCTTCTATAATGACCATCTGAGCGTGCATTATCTTTGACATTTTATTCACCTTGCTGTGAATATTGACAGACTAGATATTAAAAACACCTGATATCCGAACTGTCAATTCCTCTGTAATTACCTCATTATGATTATGACATATATAAACATTTGCATTCTCATAATCATGATAATGGTTTTTTTGTTTGTAGAATATTTTGGAAAAATATTTCGCAATTATGTGGTAAACACGAACAATATTATCGAAGGGGGTAAATCCAACAAAATACTACGAATTTGAACATGGAACAATACAACCATCTTCACATCAAAAATAAGATCCTTTCAAACTCCACTGCCGTATCCCAGGCAAGCCAGAAACCATCCTCAAGCATCTGCTGGAATATTGCAAGCGATTCACCTTTACCAAGCAAACCATCTTTCACCGATTTTAGCAAAATGAAAAGTGCACCCTTAGTCCTTACACCATGAAACTCTGCAACTGTTGAAGCTTCCTCATCCATAACCTTTATGTCCACTTCAAACCAAAGGAATTTTTGAATGAAAAAAGCAATTCTCCATATCTCAGGTGATGTCCAGCAATCCGGATTCCGGGCAAAAATCGTAGACATAGCCAAAGCATTAGATATAAAAGGGTATGTGGCAAATCTCCCGGACAGACGAGTAAAAATTATAGCTGAAGGAGATGAGACAGATTTAGAGAGATTCATAAAGGCAGTAAACATTAAAAATACTCTCATAAACGTCACTGATCTTGAAAAAGAATATTTCACCCATACAGGGGAATATGAAAGCTTCTACAAGCTTGTGGATGATGGGGAAACTGATGAAAGACTGGACACTGCGGCGGATTTGCTAAAAGAGCTCATTCATGTGTCAAAGAACGGTTTTTATGATCTTGGTAGCAAAATAGATGGTCTCGGGATCTTGGTGGTAAAATAGATGGTCTCGGAGATGATCTTGGTGGTAAAATAGATGGTCTCGGAGTTGATCTTGGTAGTAAAATCGATCAAAACAGGATAGAAATAACATCAGAAATCCGGCACAGCCGGGATGATTTCAAATCTCATTTCGACGAGAGGATCATAATGATAGAACATGATATTGCTCAAATAAAAGCAAAGATCATGCTCTGAATATTACCCTCATCAATTAAAAGACGAAAATCCTGCCACCTGCATCTGCCCCTACCCCCTAAAACCGCCGCATCATTATCCCCTCAGCAACCTTGGGCAGGAACAATGTAGACTTCTGGGGAAAATTCTTCATCTCCACATGAGCCTTGTACTCCACATCTTCAATAGCAAGGGGCCTTATCAGGAAAGCCATATCAAATCCCTGGGTATCAACCTTGTTAACAGCTTCATCCATACTATCCACAAAGACCACATCATCTGTATTGCAATTATCCACACAGGGCCCGATGATCCATTCATTCAATGCGATATAGTCCAGCCCCACGTTCTCCCCCAATTCCACTGAAAGCCGCTTAACATCCTCTTTATTTGCCTTCAGCACAGAAAACGTCTCACCATCATACAACCCTATCCTTACATCATATTTACCATCACTATCCTGTAATGCATTGTGGAATCCATCATCCAGGTCCCCTTCCCGTATTGTCTCAAAGTACCGCTTCACCTGCAACCCAAGCTTACCCACATCCACATGCCTTACCACCCTGTGCCAGGGCAGCAGCAAGAGGGCACGGTCCCCGCCTTCCATGAACATCATCATAGTATGGTCCACACCATCCTTCATGCGAAGTTCATTGGCTGCATTATACCGGTGATGCCCGTCCAGTATCAAGACCTTCTCATCTTTCATTAGCTGCTGTATCTTCCCGATTATTTCAGTTTCAGTGATCTCCCACAGCAGGTGCCTGGTGCCCTTCAGTTCCAGGTCCACCAGAGGCGGGCGTTCTTCCCTCAAGACCAGGTCGGGTCGCTTAAAGCCAAGGTAGTCTTCGAGAATATTATTAATCTCATGCCCGGGCATGTTGTATTCAGATACAATAGGTGAGAAGTTCATGCCGCACGCCTTCATCAGGTTATAGCGTTCAATTGTATGTTTCTCAAAAATCCTCTCATGCCCCACAATACTGCCCCTTCCCAGCTCCTCCACCTTTACAAGGCCAACCAACCCAAAAGCAAAATAGATATTCCTCCTGGCTATTTCTGGTATCTGGCTCAGAATATTTTCGGAGAGGGTGTACTTGATGCCGTAAATATATAGTGCAGGTTCATCCCGTTCTACAAGTATCTGTTCATCAAAGAAACGCTTAAGGCATCTTTTTGCATTTGCGATGAACTCTTCACTGTCAACACCGGCCCTGCGTGTGGTAATATTTATAACATTATTCTCTTCACCGCCATACCTGCCATATTCGGTCTCATCAATGGTATCATAGACCGGGCATACCAGCCGGTCTCGCTGTGACAGTTGTGGATTTATTAAAGTGGTTTTGAAAGGTTTTATTGTAACCATGTTCGAGGCACCTTGTTATCATCTGTTAAATACTGTTGTTCCGGACACAAATCCGTAATAAACTTTCAATATTGGTCTCATCTATTTATAATAAAATGAAATTCAGGTACTGAAAGGTAAATATGTAAAATATAATTTTCGGAACCGCCCGTTTTAAAAGCACCTGGATTTGTACGATAATTTTCAATAATTAAACAATCTCCAATTCCCGAACTCGTATTCCTGAACTAATGATCTCACCCACGATCCTGCCGCCTGTGATCTCAGCCGCCCGCTGAGCATCCTGTTCTGGCAGCACAATTAAGAATCCCATACCCATGTTGAAGGTCTTATACATCTCAAGTTCGTCAACTTCTCCCTGTTCCTGCAGGAACCTGAAAATTGGCTGGGGCTTTAGAGGTGAATGAATATCAAATCCAAGGTCGCTAATCCTTCGAAGTTTTAACAGGCCACTGCCTGTGATATGGGCCAGACCGTGAACCTCGCATTCCTTTATCACATCAAGTATCTCAATATAGATGCGCGTAGGGATGAGCAGTTCATCGCCGATCGTGGTTTCTGGATTAAGAGGGAACGGGTCATGGTAATTAAAGGTGGATCGCTCAATGATCTTGCGCACTAGGGTATAGCCATTGCTGTGGATTCCTGAACTTGGTACTCCTACCAGAACATCGCCCTCTTTAACATGCTCACCAGTAATGACCTGCTCCTTCCTGACCGCCCCCAGGCAGGTACCGGCCAGGTCGAACCCATTGATGATCTCTGGCAAAGTTGCAGTCTCACCACCCACAATTGTCAGCCTGCTAAGTTCTGCTCCACGCTGGAGCCCTTCCCCTATCTGCGCCATCTGTTCCTCATCCGGCTTTGCGATTGCCAGATAGTCCACAAAAGAAAGGGGTTCTGCGCCTATGGCCAGCAGGTCGTTCACATTCATGGCCATACAGTCTATGCCCACCGTGTTCCAGCGCTTCATCTCGTTTGCAATGAGGACCTTGGAACCTACACCGTCAGTGGCCAGGGCAAGGGCATATTCACCGAACGCGATAAGACCGGCATAGTGGCCGATGTCTGTCAGCGGTGCACCTAACCCTATACGTTTATATGTTATTTCGGAGGCAAGCGCCTTGATGGCCCTTTCCTCCAGATGTATGTCCACGCCTGAACTGGCATAGGTCATCTTTTTAGTCATATATTGCAGAAAGGACTTCAATACATCAAAAAGACTTCGAAATACTACAATCTTACAGGGATGCCTTTTCCTGCCAGGTACTCCTTCATCTCTTGAATAGTATATGTGCCAAAGTGTGCAATGGACGCAACCAGTACGGCATCTGCATGAGCATCAGTTATGGCTTCATAAAGATGTTCGAGCGTGCCGGCACCGCCGGATGCTATAATCGGGAGGTCAACCGCATCGGCAATGGCCCTGGTCATAGGGATATCATATCCAGCCAGGGTACCGTCAGCATCCATGCTGGTGGGGAGGATGGCACCAGTGCCTGATTCTTCCACCTGTTTTGCCCACTGGACAGCATCGATGCCAGTAGGTTTGTTGCCTCCGTTAACCATAACCTCAAACCCTGACGGCAGTTGTGGGTTCTGCCTGGTATCTATGGCAATGGTCAATGTTTCGCTGCCGAACTCTGATGACGCTTCTTTAACAAGCCCTGGAGTTCGTACTGCGGCCGAGTTAATTGATACTTTAGATACACCTACGTCCAGCATTGCCTGTATGTCCTGGATACTTCCTATGCCACCGCCTACGGTCAGCGGTATGGAGATTTTATCTACTGTTCTTGCCACGGCATCGACCATGGTTTTCCGGTTCTCAATAGTCGCTGTGATGTCCAGGAAAACCAGTTCGTCGGCTCCCGCTTCACTGTAGGCTGCACCGTTCTCTGACGGGTCGCCCACGTCTTTTAAGTCTATAAAATTTACGCCTTTGACAAGGCGGCCGTCCTTTACGTCCAGACAGGGGATGATTCTTCTATAATCCATATTTGTTCCTCTTGAAAATTGGTAAGGATGGAAGTATTACCGTATGATAGTTTTTAATTGTTGTGCTGTAAATGAAGGATATGACTGATCTTAGTCTGGTGGGAAAGGAATGCGACAAATATTGTGTTTGAGGAAAGATGTGTAAAAAGTAAGTTATATATCATAAACGCTAATTATTATATATCATGGCTGGTAATGAAAATGTCCTGCTGGTCCCTATACAACTGGTATTGGGTGGAATGGACCATATCGAGAGGGAAAATGTATCCGCAGTACCGTATAATTTTACTATTTCAACTGAAGGAAAATGGGAAATGCTTATTTCTGCTGGGGATGTGGCGGTTAAAAAGGGCGATGTTATACAAATCCCTATTAAGAAAACAGTTGTGTATGAAAACACAATATCATTACCGTGCGCTTTTTGCCACCATGCCCTGGGTACTGTACTTAATGTGCAATCTGAAGGTGTGGCACTGGTGGAAAGTAAAAGGAATATCTCAAGTATTGTTTTTCTCCCTATACTGGATGGGATGATCGAGAAGGGTGATCTGCTGGGTGTAATTAATGTATTCCCCATAATTGTCAATAGATGAATTTTCCTGTATCGAGTATCCACAGCCTTGGGACAAAATTACTCTATCTGCAATCCTATAATTTCGCAGTCTTCTTCAGTTAACTCAACTGCACAGGTTAAAAAAAACGAGACCGTCACATTACATGCTGGTATTATCAAACTTACTGCAGAATAAGGCCGATAAACGCGGATACGCTGCCTGAAAATCTGTGTTCATCTATGTTTATCTGTGGTTTAATTAAATTCACCAACAAGAATTTTAACGGTCTCAAAAAAACGAGACCGTCACATTACATGTTGGTATTATCAAACTAACCGCAGACGAACGCCGATAAACGCGGATACGCTACCTGAAAATCTGTGTTCATCTGTGTTTATCTGTGGTTTAATTAAATTCACCAACACGAATTGTAACGGTCTCAAAAAAACGATAACTTTAAGTAAAAAGCCCTACCCAAAAAAACATTAGGAAGAACTCATCCATGATGATTACTTCCAGGATGATTTAAGGAGGAATATATATGTTAAAATCACATGCTAAAGGATTAATTGCAATAATGTTCATCGTTGCAATAGTTACATTATCAGGGTGTACTGATACTACTGATACTGTAGAACAAGAGGAGGTAAAGATCGGTACATTACTGTCGATCACAGGCGATCTTGCCCCATACGGCGGACCTATGGAAAATGCAGCTAAACTTGCCATCGAAGAAGTGAATGCGAACGGCGGCTTGCTGGGAACACAAGTAATAATGATCAATGAAGATTCCCAGACCTCGGAGATAGCAGCAGTGGATGCTGCCAATAAACTTGTCAAGATAAATAAAGTCCCTGCGATCATAGGGGCAGCAGGCAGCAGCATAAGCCTGTCATTTATTGACATAACTACAAGTAACAACGTGGTCCAGATATCATCTTCCAATACTGCGCCTGACTTTACCACGTATGAAGACAATGATTTCTACTTCAGAACCTGCCCATCAGATGCTCTTCAGGGTAGGGCGATGGCACTTCTGGCAATAGAAAAGAACTATACCACAGCCAGCACTCTTGTACTGAACAATGCGTATGGTGTAGGTTTTGAAACAGTATTTGTAGAGGAGTTTGAAAACATGGGTGGAGAAATACTGGACCGGGTAAAATACGACCCACAGGCCACCATGTTCAATTCCGAGGTCGAAAAGGCAGCACAAGGCAATCCAGATGTCATTATACTGATATCTTATCCTGAGACAGGCAGCCTGATCTTAAAGGCAGCATATGAAAAGGGCATTATGGATAAAACTGACTGGCTGCTCTCTGAAGGACTTAAGGATGAGACATTTGCAGAAATGGTTGGTAAAGACGTTGATGGGAACTATATAATAAAGGGGTTCAAAGGCACAGCACCATTTCCAGAAGGCCCGGCATATGAGGATTTTAAAGAAGCATATGTCAACAAATACAATAAAGAACCTACCACCTTCACACCCCAAACATATGATGCAGCAGCTGTCATTGCCTTGGCAATAGAGAAGGCAGGAAGTTCAGATGGCACTGCTATCCGGGACAATTTAAGGACCGTAGCAAATCCACCGGGGGAGGAAGTAACCGATATCGGTACTGGTCTGAAATTGATTCGGGAAGGAAAAGATATCAACTACAAGGGTGCATCGGGTGATATTACCTTTGATGAAAATGGGGACATATCGGCAGACACTGCCAATTATGCCCAGTGGTACGTTGGAACAGATGGTAATGTAGTATGGGGAGAGTCAATCGATCTTGAGTGATCGGTTCCCTTTTTTTTCTTTTTTGTCACCCACCCAAATAAAGTTTCAGGACATTTTCATCTTCCAGCAGGGTTGAGCCTTCGCCTTCAAACCTGTTCTCCCCCATCTCCAGCACGTAACCCCTGTGGGATATGGACAGCGCCTTTTTAGCATTCTGTTCCACCATCAGGATGGTGGTCCCTGTGCCGTTAATATCCTTGATCTCCTCAAACACGACTTCCCTTAACTTTGGGGACAGCCCTGCTGTGGGCTCGTCCAGCAGCAGTACTTGCGGCTCCGGCATCATTGCCCTACCCATGGCCAGCATCTTGATCTCACCACCGCTTAAAGTGGTGGCCCTCTGGTGCTTCTTATCCCGAAGTACCGGGAAGATGTCAAACACCTCTTCTAAGACATCACCCATCTCTCGCTTAAGGAAAGCACCCATCTCCAGGTTTTCCATAACTGTCAGGGATGGGAATGTATTCTTTTCCTGGGGTACAAATCCCATGCCTCTGGCCACGATATTATGTGTGGTCATACCTGCAATGTCCTGCCCGTCAAAAAATATACTACCACTCCTGGGTTTTAGCATCCCGATAATGGTTTTAAGCAATGTGGACTTGCCTGCACCATTGGGCCCGATGATGGAGACTATCTCACCCTTTTCAATATGAATGGATACTCCGTTCAGGATGTTAATGTCTGTGTAGCCTGACACTACGCCTTCTACCTGAAGTATGCTCATGCCCCATCCCCCAGATATGCATCCAGTACCCTGGGGTCGTGCTTGACATCCTCGGGCGGTCCTTCAAGGATTATCCTGCCATGGTTCATGAAACTAAGGGTATCACTTACTTCGGTTATGAGCGGTATATCATGTTCTATGATAAGAAACGTCATGCCTTGCCCCTTAAGTTCCTTGATGCGCCCGACAAGTTTCCTTGCCAGGGTGGGATTGACACCTGCAAAAGGCTCGTCCAGCAGCAGCATCTTCGGGTCGGTCATCAGTGCCCTGGCCATCTCAAGCAGTCGCTTCTGCCCACCAGAAAGAGCTCCGGCATAATCATCCTTCATATGCATCAAGTCAAAAAATTCAAGTGTTGCGAGAGCTTTTTCCACAATTACTGCTTCTTCATCCGCCACTATTTTCGGGCGTAAAAATATGTTGTGTATGTGCTCACCGCTTTGCATCTTGGGTCCCAGTAGTAAATTCTCAAGTACAGTCATCCTGGATAGTGCCTTGGTCAACTGGAACGTCCTGACCATGCCAATACGGGCTTTTTTAAACGTGGGCAGTTGGTCTACTCTTTCATCTTTAAAGAAAATATTACCACTGTCAAGTTTGTAGTAGCCGGTTATGAGATTAAACAAGGTGGTCTTGCCTGCGCCGTTAGCACCTATGAGTCCCCTGATAGTCTGTTCTTCCACACTAAAAGATGCACCGTCAACAGCCATGACACCCCCGAAATACTTTTTCACGTCCCTGACCTTCAGGATTTCCTGCACCATTTTATTGCCCCAGCGTCAGTTCTTCTTTTTTGCCAAGTAGTCCTTGTGGCTTATACATCATCAACAATACCAATAATAATCCTATCACCATGACCCGTAAGGCAGCCATCTGGTGGGATGCCAGGGGCACATAGTCCTGAAGGTACCGGGTCCCGGTGTAGAAGGACTGGACTAAAATAGCACCAATGATGGTCCCCTTATTCCTGGCACTTCCCCCTAATACCACGATGATCCATGCATAAAATGTTTCCATCGGGATAAAGTTGCGGGGGTTGATGTATTGCATATTGAATGCTAAAAAGGCACCGGCCAGTCCTGCAATGGCCGAGCCGATCATCAACGCCTGGATCTTGTAACGAAACACATCCTTACCGAGAGCGGATGCCACATCCTCATCCTCACGAATGGATTTCAGCACCCTGCCCCAGGGAGAGTGTACCAGTTTTTCTATAAGCAGGTAAATAACGGCCAGTGAACCGAATACAAGGATGAACAGGAAATAATTGTAGTCAAAGGGTATCATTGCTTCAAAAGGCCTGTCAAATCCGAACAGTCCCATGGGTCCCCTGGTGAGCCATTCTTCATTAAGCAGGAACAACCTGACTATCTCTGAAAAACCGATCGTAACTATAGCAAGATAATCCTCCCTGAGCCTGAGGGTGGGGATACCGACCAGAAGGCCGAAAAAGCCTGCCAGTACTACGCCTGATGCCATGGATAGCCATAGCGGCGCACCGCTCTGGTTCATCAGTACTGTTGTGTAGGCACCGATAGCCAAAAATCCCACGTGGCCGAAGTTGATGAGTCCGGTGAAGCCCCATTCCAGGTTCAGCCCTATTGCAAATATGGCATATATCCCAACGATGATACTGATGGCTACCAAGTAGTCTATCATGTTTTTGTTCCCCCGAATAGTCCTTCTGGTTTAAACAGCAGTACTAATATCATTATGCCAAGGCTTACTCCCATTTTGTATTCTGACGGCAGGATGAGCATACTCAATTCCTGGGACAGACCGATCACCATGCCACCTACCATGGCTCCGTAGGGGTTACCAATACCACCCAGGATAACGGCAGCGAACATGGGAAGGATAAGGAACCAGCCCATATTGGGCCTGATAGTGGTTTCCAGTCCGTACAGGATACCGGCCACACCTGCCAGGCCTATTCCAATAAACCACATCCACATAATTACTTTATCTGAATCAATGCCTGAGATACGGGCAAGGTTGATATCATCTGAGATGGCACGCATGGCCTTGCCCATTTTTGTATGTTTCAGGAAAAAGTGGACCAGCGCAATGAATAGTATGGCTGTACCCAGTCCTGTGAGCTGGTTGTGGGTTATTGTAATTCCAAGCATCTCAATGCCTTTTTGCACTGGCAGGTCAAAGTTTCTGGTACTGCCGCCCCATGTAAAGATTATGGCATTCCTGACGATCAGGGATAGGCCGATAGATACGATTATGAGGCTTACAAGGTCAGCATTTTTCCTTCGCATGGGTTTCCAGACCAAAAAGTCCAGGAGCACACCCATTGCACCTGCTATTGCAACGGCAATGAAGAATGATAATATTATATTCAGGCCGAGAGCTACATTCAGCACAAAGGCAATGTATGCACCGAATGTCATGAAATCGGCATGGGAGAAGTTGGCAAAATTCAGGACACCGTATACCATTGTCAGGCCGATGGCTGCCAGGGCGATGATGCTTCCGAGGACAATTCCGTTGACGATTAGTTGCAGCATGGTTATTTTTCACATTAGTAGGTTTTCTTCATTTGTATAAATACAAAGTTTGAGGTGGTATTATGTGTTATTTCAACTATATCTAAAAATTCTTAATCGAATATAGCTCCTTCTGTTTTTATTTAACGATGTCTTTTGGGGTATTTCTCAGGGTTTGAGGGAAAGTAAAAAGTTGCGACGGCACACCCAACCGCAGCAGAGATGCGGGATATAGTTATTAAGATTAATGGAAGTGGTGGTGAGTGAGCTGGTGTGGGCTTGATTAAAACAATCGTTTTAGATAATTCCGGAGATGCCCCTGTTTTAACTCGATATTCTCCCCTCCAGAAGCCATTTCCAAAGCGGCACAAATACAATCCACTTGCCATCCACCAGTTCCTCACCCTCCCGGTCCTTTGTCACAACAAGCCCCTTCTCTGCCGAAAAAGTTTCCATGAACTTTAGCAATCCCTTAATATCCTTCTTCCTGATATTGTTCTTATACCTGGACACCAGGGGTACAACCTCATCACCCTTGGCCAGCACACAATCCACTTCAGATGTCCCCTTCCTCCAGAAAAACCGTGCCCCTGAATTGGTTACCACCAGGTTCTCTACTACCCTGCCCATGTCAGGATGTTCCCACAGGTGTAGCAGCAATGTGGCACTGGTAAGATAGAGCCGTTTCATTTTTTTCTCACTGGTAAGGCGGTTGCTAGAAAAATTATAGCATTTCTGCAGCATAAAACCCCTTTTTAGATAGGAGATGTACTTTACCAGCGTCTTTCTTGTTATGCCCAGATCGTTGGCAAGACCCTCGTAATCTGTGATCATGCCCGGATTAGAAGCTGTGATGATAAGTATCTGCTTAAGGACATCCTCGTTTTCAACAGGAAACACTCTTGGCAGGTCTTCATAAACCATCTTATTGATGATAGACTCAAGATACATCTGAATGAATGGTTCATCAGCCTTCACCAATTCCGGTAGCTGCCGTTTCATATACAAAGGCACCTGTTTTTTTATGGCATCTTCAAACATCCCTGGTCTTTTGATAAGGTCCTCGTCGCCCTTCAACCTGAGAAACTCGGTAAAGCCCAGCACAGGCAGGTAGTATAGAAAAATCCTGCCCGCAAGCGATTCTTCTGTCTTTTTCTTCAAGAACAATGAAGATGAGCCAGAAACAAAGAACTTTATTCTGTGGTAGGTATCGTAATAGTATTTCAACTGGTTCTGCCAGCCATCAAGTTTCTGTATCTCATCAAAGAATATGTAAAGTCTGCCAGTGCCGGAAATGTCTTTACCAGTTCTTGACAGGAATTCGTTAATAACTTCCTCCATTGACACGTTTTCCTCGTCAAAGGAAAAGTAGAGGATCTGGTCCCTTTCCACTTCCTGGCTGATCAGGTGGTCAATGATTTGTTTTAGCAATACTGTCTTACCGGTCCTTCTAAGGCCAATAATACCTATAGTCTGCCTTATATCTAAATGCTTGACAAGCTCATTGAACAAATCCCTTTTTATCCTGTGCCCGTATGTGAAATCCTCTCTCCAGTGAAGATTGTACTTTAATAGGTTAGCCATATTTTTCACTTATATGGGTATGTAGTTACCCATATTATTTAATTTTATGGGTATTTCGTTACCCATATTGTTGGATTTTGTGGATTCCTGTCTTTCGAATATTGTCAATGATCTGTTTATTACTGTATGATCTTAATACATGTTCGAGTTCTAATATTTTCATTGAGATCAATCCATATGCCTTACAGGTGTGTTTTTAAATGAAATATGTGCGCCAATTAGATTTTAGTTAGATTCTGCATTCGGCAGGCAATATCAGGAATTTTATTTTAAACCACATGTTGGCATATTGGTCATTGGTGGTCATATTGTTGAACAGTACTTAAAAACCAGTAGGTTGGCAGCTCAACACCTAATTTAGAAGACTTCAGAAACAACAGTCCCAAACCGTTTTATTTAAGTATATGAAGACCTAGTACTATTAGTACGAAGATAGTTATTGCGGGATGGATAATCTGTGCATCATACATCCAAATCTTTTGGCACGGTTTTGGGTACATTAGTATAAATTAATCCTAAGATCTAAAAATTCTTATGTTTATGGTTTTTTAATACCCTGAGAAACGAGGTATTTTATAGATTCGATCTCGTTCTTTCATCAATACTTGATTAATAAGTCCAAAAGCGAGTTTACAAGTAACCATGTCTTCGCCTTCATTAACAGTAATATTTCGTAACTTAAAATCCTTTATTTTTGCACTGAGACGTGATGATATACCACCTTTATGGCTCTCTTCATACAAGACCATACATCTAAAAAATTCTCCTGTTTCATAACAAAAATAATTGAATTCGTCAGTAGGACCTGAATTATCACAATTTGCCAAGAATATAAATAAATTTAAATCAAACTTTTTCATTAAGAAATTTGATTTCATTGTCCAATGCATATCGTCATCTTTGTGAAATCTAACGATGTCATCTGGAAAGTCTGCGACGAGATATGTATTTACAAATCCCTTTTGTTTTAAACAATCGCGAATGGTTTTCAATCGATCATACATGTTTTCTGGTCTGTAAGCTCCCAAAATCAATATATTCAATTCAGTAGATTTTTGTAATATTTTATCAGTATTAGGTCCATAAAGATCACTGATTGTATTAACCATTTTACCACGAAGTTATTAATACAAAGAGAACTTTAATATACTATAGGTGAGGATTTACTCACTCTTGAACCTAGAGGAACTAATATGACAAAAGTAGATGAATATGCTAGCCAAATACCGCTGATACTTAGGCACACATTCAAGGCATTTGCAAGCGACAATCGTTCTGCTATTGTCGTAGCATTATATGAAAATAACAAGCGACTTACATTCAGTAAACTTAAAAATACACTAGAGATAGATCAAAGAATATTAACAGATGAACTAAAAAGATTAATGAGTGGCGCAATAGTAGATCATTATACCGAATTTCAAGAAGGTGTGAGAGGGTATTCATATTATGAAGTGACTGACTATGGTATAAATATCTTAAAAGCAACACTCAATGTATTAAGTAAATCATATGAGCCAATTGTTAAACTCGATATTAATGCGAAAACAATAACCACTGATGATTCACAACCAATAGTTAGAGTAGAAACTAATGATTCTTTAATTAAATCCAACGTTTTTCCTGACTCTTCATCGGGTATAATTGTCTCAAGTGGGGTGATGGCATGATTGAAGTTTCTGAACCTTTTAGAACAATTCTTGTTGATGAACTCGCATTAATTCGAGAGAAAATGAATAGTGAATTAGATCCTATGAAAAAAGTTTATTATTATAGCGCAGCTTACGCCATGGTACAAAGAATTTTTAACTTAGAACCTGAGGCAAATCAACAACTTGTTTTCATTCATGTTGTTCTAGCTATGTCATACAACCAAATAAAAGAACGTGTAAATAATATCGTAGGTGGAAATCAATTAGTTACATTGCCAGAAGATTTTTTTGACAAAGTTAGTTCATATTTAGAACAATTAGAAGAAAAAATTAGAAAAAACGAGGATACTTACGATATTTTAGAAAAAATAGCTGTCTTAACATATATAGCAGATGGCAATGGACACTATCTCTCACAAAAGGGATGCTTGACACTTCCTGACTAAATCTGGTTTATTAAATTAATATTTTGTGCACATTTCTTATTCAAATATCTATGCACCCTTTCGATGCCCCGCATTTAAGCGTTAGCGAAATGCGGGGTCGTTGACTGACATATAGAGGCTGTCCAACAATCACTGTCAATAAGAATTCTCATGCTTCCTTTTCAATTTAAAGCCCCAATCCATCTTACTTTTCTTCAGATTTTAAATTACCGGACAGCCCATATACACAAACGACTAAACACTGATTAGAGTTAGGCAGCTAAACAAATACCATTTTTCAATACCCTTCAGGAACTTCCTCATTTCTTATTTTCTCAATCCGTTCCTTAATTTCCGGTTTCATTCAAGTTCGCCCCGCAACAATTTTTTCTTATGCTTTTCTTCTATCCCTTTAATGCTTTTTTCAGGCATCTTGAGATCTTCCGGCATTGTTCCGCCAAGCTCTTTTATAGTCTGCCTTACTTTTTTGCCTACATAATGGTGGGTATTGTTGGCGTTCTCTTTTCCCTAGATATTTTCACGCCTTAATTTATCATCAGTCTGGGTTGCCCTGAACAAGTTGGCTGCAAGCTCTGTGCTTCCCATATGATCCAGGATTTCTGGTTTTGAGCAAGCCCTTTTCTTTTATGTATGTCTTTAACTCCAAGCCCCTCGTATAGTCCCTGATAGCCTTTATTTTGAAATATTGCATAATCTTTAGGACTCTCAACGCCTGACATATGTGCGGCTTCTGCAAGGGCTTTATTATGGTTTCCCAATTCATTTCTAATAGCAAACCGTTTGTTGTCTTCTATAAACGCCTCATCATTCTCGCGCTCCCTTGTCTTTACCGCAAAATATGTCTAACCCAAAGCAATTATTTTTTAGCATGAAAGTACCCTCAGTCTTAACATCCCGTGACTATCGTTGTAAAGAAAACAACAATTTTCTGGGATGTTAAGATCAAAGATATTTATC